>UQVV01000266.1 GCA_900544635.1 uncultured Cloacibacillus sp.
ATGCGGCGCGCTCGCCCCAGATAAGCAGTTCCGACGCACGGCGGCGCGAATGCGGCATCCTGAGCTCCGGCGCACAGTCGAAGAGGCCGCGGCAGGCCCTGCGTATGCGGGCAAGCTGCGCGGCGTCGCCGTAGAGGGCTCCGCGGAATCCGAAGAGCAGGCAGAGCGCGAAGACGCCGAGCGCGCCTTCGTCGTCCCCTTCCATGTGCCGCGACGCGGCGGCTTCGAAGCGCTCGGCGAGGTCGAGCTCGCGCCACTCGTCGCGTTCTGGCTCAGCGCATATGCCGAGGTCGATACCGTCTCCGCGCGGCTCTTCTTCGGCCTCGCTCTTTTGCAGCCTTGCGCGGCGCGGCACTCCGCACGAATCGAGACATTTTTCAAGCTCCTGATAAAAAAGCCGTCCGGCCTCCGCCGTCCCGAAGTAACGGTATTGCAGGCTCATCGCAGCCCACGAAGAGGCCTCTGTGCGCGGAGAGCTCATCATCTGCTCGTCGGCCCACGCAAACACGGCAAAACGCGCCTGTTCCAAATCGCGGCGCGGCGTCGATGGCTGTCCCGGGGCGCAGGCGGACAGCGCACGCTCGCGTTCGGCAAGCTCGGCCAGCCGTTCGGCGGCCTCGGACAGCGGCGTCGCCAGCCCCTCCGGCGCGCCGGCGTAGTGCAGCGTCTCGGCCATAAGTGGCGCGAATCTTTTGCAGAGGTTTTTCATAGCTTCACCGCTCCACTACTGTCACCTGCACGCGCATGTCGTCCGGCGCGCCCGGCAGGCTGTACGAAATTTCACCGTCCCGTTCCAGCCTGCGCCAGAGCGGGTCGTTCGAGTCTATCCTGAAATACAGCGTGTCGCCGCGCCGCGGCAGCCCCATCGGAGGCTGTTCGCTGCGGCGCAGCCTGACGCCGGGGAGCGCCTGCGTAACGACGTCCGACATCTCGGACGCCGGCGCGAGTTTGCCGAGCGCGGCGGCTGAGGCGAGCTCCTTTCCGTGCTGCGAGCGCAGCAGCAGCCAGTAGTCGTAGCTGCCCGCAGAGAGCGAGCCGCGCGGCACGACCGCCGTGAAGACGCCGGGAGTCCCGGCAGGTTCAAGGTCGAATATGTACTGCGGCCCCATCACGAGCGTGTCCACGAGACGCATGACGACGCGCGAGACGGCGCTGAAACAGCCGTATAAATCCATGTGGTCGTAGGGCGGGATGACGCGCGCGCCCTGCCGCGTCTCGCCGAGCGGCGACATGTCGGGCGCGAAGACCGAGAGCTCGCCAGCTATGCGGCAGAGGCTGCCGTAGACGTTCCACGGGTGCGCGCCAGTGGCGTTGAGCCAGCGGCTCAGCTCCGGAATGCTGCGCCCGAGAAGGCCGAGGATCGCGAGCAGCACCGCGCCGTTGCTCTGGACGCCCTGCCAGCTTCCCTCGTTTGTGTCTATCTTGTACTCGTCGAGATGGCGGTTGCGGGAGAGCAGGGTGTCGGAAACGTCGCGGACTATCCTGTGCAGCGCGGGGACGGCGGAGATATCGACGCAGGGCGGGGCCATGCGCTCGTCGAGGCGGACGCGCTCGCCGTCGCGGACAAGCCGCGCGAGCGGCATTTTCCAAAGAGCTCCGCCCTCAGCGCCGAAGCAGAGGCGCATATTGTAGCGCAGGGTCGAGACGTCCATGTCGGGGCCGCCGCAGTAGTAGTCTGGCACGGCGTCGGGTTCGAGCGGCGCGGCGTAGCGGAAGTTCTCCGGCGCTTCGGCGGGCGAGGCGGCCTTCACCGCGTTGCCTCCGCTCTCGCGGAACTCCGCTATTCCCGCGCAAACGGTCAGCGGCTCTTCCGGGTTCGTCCACGCCTGAGCGAAGGAGCGCGGCGGGAGCCACGCGTTGCCGGGGCAGGAGACCCATTCGCCCGAGGGCAGAAGCAGCTCCATCGAGACGACCTCGAAGACGCCGTTCGCTATCGAGTTCTCGTTGACTTCGAGGCGGCGCACGCCCCACAAGTACGGGTTGAGCAGCGCCATCGCCGCCGCCGCGCGTCTGACGTTCTGGATGTATTCAAGCTGAAAATGCTGCGGCTGGAGGAACACGCCGTGTTCCCAAAAAACTGGATTATCGTTCATATCCACCTTCACCTCCAGTGACGGTTACAGCCTCGGAATTTAGGAGAACCCCGGCTGCGAGGGTTCCGGCAGTGTAATAGGTGACTTTCTTGCGCCGTTTAACCTTTATCACCGTTTCGTCTATCGGAAACGGCGCGTATGCAGAGCAGCGCGCAGGGTCGCAGTGGGTCACGGGGCGCGTAGGCGGCCGCGACGGCGAAATATTTCGCCCCTTCCATGCGGTCGAAGCTCCGCGTTATTTTCTCTCCGGGCTGCACGTACTCGACGCGGCTCATAAGCGCCGAGCCTCCGAGCACTTCTATATCGCCGGCCAGCAGCTTGCGGACGCCGTCGAAGGTCGAGGCCAGCGCCGTGAATTTCGCCATATCAGACAGCTGATAAAGGCAAATAGTAATTCCGAGCGGCGAGCCGTAGGCGAAGTTCAGGTCGTCGGCCGCGGCGACTGTCACGGAAAGGCCGTCCTTATGCTGGCTCCACACGACCTCCGAGGGCTTCAGCGCGCCGTCGGGCGGCGGCGGGACTTTCTTCGCCGCCTCGCATCCGGCGGGCGCCGACAGCAGGCCGCAGGACGATATAAAAATCAACAGGGCCGCGAAAAGCCCCGCGCTTCTACGCGACATCCACCTTAGCCTGCGCCGCGACTGAGCAGAGGCCGACGGTGTTGCCGTCGTTGTGCTTCGTCGTCGCGCCCTGCGAGACCGCGGCCTTACCTTCGAGCGTCACCTTCGCGGAG
>UQVV01000267.1 GCA_900544635.1 uncultured Cloacibacillus sp.
TTTTTTCGCGGATTTCGAGACGGTCGATGTCCGTTTTTCTCAGTGCCATACTGCATTCCTCCCTAGTCGTACACAGAAAAAGTCGTACACAGAAATGACGGGCCACTCTGTGTACGACCCTGTGTATTTTCCACCTTTTTATTATAGAAATAACTAGAGGTGTCTAGGTAAAGCAAAAACGCGCTCGAACCTAGTCGTGGACTTGATTCTAGCGCGTTCTGGCACAACACTTCAAAATAAATTGGCGGTCCTAACGAGATTCGAACTCGTGTCGCCGCCTTGAAAGGGCGGTGTCCTAGGCCTCTGGACGATAGGACCGCAAGTGGTGAATCGCCCGGGACTTGAACCCGGGACACCCGGATTAAAAGTCCGGTGCTCTGCCAACTGAGCTAACGACTCGTGCATCACGAAGAGATATTTTACAGCTTTTTCTGATTTTGTCAACACATGAGCCTATGAAGTTTATGCCTACCCCATCACCGCGTCGAACGCCCTTTTCGCGCGGCTTACGGCTTCGTCTATCTCCTGTTCGTTTATTATCAGCGGCGGGTTGAAGTATATTACGTCGCCGAGCGGGCGCAGGATCAGGCCGCGTTTGAGCGCTTCTTTGTAGATTGCGTAGCCCGTGCGCTTTTTGCCGTCGAAGGCTTTTTTCGTTTTTTTATCCTCCACCAGCTCGATTGCGTTGATAAGGCCGATGTGGCGTATTTCTCCGACGTTCGGGTGCGCGGCGAAGGTCTCGTTCAGCAGCGCGTTCAGGTATTTCGCGCGCGGCGCGGCTTTTTCTATTATTTTGTCCTCGCGTAGTATTTTCTGTACGGCGAGCGCCGCGGCGCAGCCGAGCGGATTGCCGCTGTACGTATGGCTGTGCATGAAGGCCTTGCCGTCTCGGTAATCTGCGTAAAAGGCGCTGTAAATTTTGTCGGTCACTACGGTTATCGCCATCGGCATGTACCCGCCGGTCAGTCCTTTCGATATGCACATGATGTCGGGGCTGACGCCCGCATGGTCGAAGGCGAACATTTTTCCGGTGCGTCCGAAGCCGGTCGCAATTTCGTCGGCTATGAGCAGGACGTTGTGCTCGTCGCAGAGCGCGCGCAGCTTCGTCAAATATTCGGCGGGATATATCCTCATGCCCGCGCTGCCCTGAAGCAGCGGCTCGACTATCACTGCGCAGCATCCGGCGGCGTGCGCCTCGAAGAGCCGCTCCGCGAAGGCGAAGCACTCGACCGAGCAGTTTCCGCGCTCCCTGCCGCAGGGGCAGCGGTAGCAGTCCGGAGCCTGGATGCGCTCCACATCCATCAGCATCGGCTTGTATATCTTCGCGTAGAGGTCGAGGCAGCCGACGGAGAGCGCGCCTATCGTCTCGCCGTGGTATCCGTCCGAGAGGCAGATGAATTTCGTCTTCTCGGGATGTCCCGTCTGGTGCTGGTACTGGAAGGCCATCTTGAGCGCGCATTCGACTGAGGCGGAGCCGTTGTCGGAGAAGTTGAATTTCGTCAGGCCGCGCGGCACAATTTCGGAAAGCTTCTCGCAGAACCGTATCGCGGGCTCGTGCGTGAAGTTCGCGAATATCACGTGCTCGAGGCGGTCTATTTGCTCCTTGACCGCCGCGTTTATCACGGGGTTGCAGTGGCCGAGCAGGTTGCACCACCATGAGCTGACTATATCGATATACTCTTTGCCGTAAACGTCGTATAGGCGGACGCCGCTCCCGCGCGCTATCGGAACCGGCGGCAGCTCCTCGTAGTCCTTCATCTGCGAGCAGGGATGCCAGATGTGCAGCAAATCTCTCTCTTCAAGCGTCAATTTCAGCCGCCTCCTTGAAAAGTCCGCAAAGCTCCTCAACTGGAACGTCCAGCGCCGTGTCGTCGCGTTTTACGCAGGCCGCGACTCGGACGCCGGTGAGCTGTTCTATCATATATTTGTTGTCCCTGTGCATGAGCTGCGTTTCGTCGTAGCCGTTCATGATTATTCCGCGGACTTCTATCCCCGCGGCGAGCGCGTGCTCTACGGTCAAAACTGCGGAATTTATCGAGCCGAGGCCGGAGGGCGCGACTATCACGATGGCTAGGCCGCAGGCTTTGATTATGTCTTCGAGCATGATTTTCCGCTCGTCCCAGCGTATCGGGCATACGATTCCGCCGCAGCCTTCAACGCATAGATAGTCGTATTTTTTAAGCGCGCGGGCGAAGTCGCGCTTTATCGCGTCGAGCTCCGGCGGATTGCCTTCGATTTGCGCCGCGAGGTGCGGTGAGAGCGGATTTTTGTAAATGTAGGAGACGAGGCTCTCGGGCGGCTCCGTCATGCCGCTTGTGCGCGCGACGAAATCCGCGTCGCCCGGGACGAGCTTGCCGTCGCGCTCCTCCGCTCCGCTGAGCGCCGCCTTGTAGTAGCCTGCATTGATTCCAGCCTCGCGCAGCCGCTTCACGATGAGCGCCGTCACGTAGGTCTTCCCAGCGTCCGTGCCGGTCGCCGTTATGAATACTGCGCGGCTCACGGCTTTTTCACCTCGTATCCGAGTTCTTTTATCATTTTCATATCCTCCTCGATGGATATTCCCGCGGTGGTCAGCATGTCGCCCGATATCGCGGCGTTCGCGCCGGAGCGGAAGACGGCGTGGCCTTTGTCGACGAGCAGTCCCCGCCCACCCGCCATGCGTATCGCCGCATCGGGCAAAATGAATCGGAAGAGCGCTGCGGCGCGCCGTATCTCGTCGTATGCAAGCCGCGGCAAATTTTCGTAGGGCGTGCCGGGAATAGGGTTCAGCACGTTGAGCGGCACGGACTTCACGCCGAGGCCGCGCA
>UQVV01000268.1 GCA_900544635.1 uncultured Cloacibacillus sp.
TGAAGGAGCAATAGCCGTGGGAAACAACAGCTGGCATGACGAAATAGATTTTCACTGCACCTTCGGGGCGTGGCCCTTCAAGAAGAGCCTCGACATAACCCCCGCCGGCTTCCTCTACTGCGGCGAGCTCTTCCCGCTCAAGACGATAACGCGGCTGCGCTGGGGCGTGGACCAGAAACGCGGCGGCATACTTCCGAAGGTCCTCTACCTCGCCACCTTCGGCACCGCGACGCGGGAATTCACGATAAAGACGAAGCAGCGGGATTTCTACGAGCACCTCACGGAGCGCTTCTGGCGCGCCGCGGGACGCCGCCTCATGGCCGAGATGCTCGACGGCCTGCGCAAAGGCGGCAGCTTCGTCTTCGGCGGCTTCACGATATCGGACGAAGGGCTCACCGTCAGGCCGAAGGGAATATTCAAGGCCGGCCGCGCGGAGTTCTTCGAATGGGCGAAGCTTAAATGGGGAATAGTAAACGGCAACCTCGTCTTCACAAAGGCGGATTCACCGGAACAACCTATAGCGAGCGCTTCGTTCCTGTGGGTCGACAACGCGCACATACTGAGCGTCGCGCTGGCGCTCCTCCAGGAACGCGCTGACAAGAGGAGGCTAAGCGCTATAGCGGATTAAATGGAAAAGAGACCGAGACGCATTCCGATGCCGGAATGGATAGAGATAGACCCCGAGAGCGCGGCCGCAGTAGGCCCGCTTTCTTCTTTCGCGCCGTCGCCATACTTCGCCGCGCCCGATTTCTACTCGATGCGCAGCAACGACAAGGGGCTCACGATAATCGGCGAATACCCGACCTACCAGCAGACGAAAGGCTACAGCTGCGGCCCGAGCGCCGTGCTCACGATACTCTGGCACTTCGGCGTCACGCACTACGACGAGGATACGCTTGTCAAGCTCTGCGGCACGCTGACGAAGCCCAACGAGCGCGGCGAAGGCGGCACGCCGACCTCCGGAATATGCCGCTTCTTCGAAAGCATCGGCTGGAACGTAGAATCGAGCCTCTACGCGCCAGTGCGCAACAGCGTCATATTCGACAGCCCCGCGAGCTTCCGCGGCTACGCGCTCGAAAAGCTGCGCGCCGGAATCCCGATAATGGTCGAGAACATCTGTATGGGCGCGCACTGGCGCGTGCTCATCGGCTACGACACGATGGGGACGGAGACCGTCGCGGACGACGTGCTGATATTCATGGACAGCTCCGACACGCGCGACCACTGCCACGACGGCTACGCAGTCGAGAACGCCGAGGAATTCTTCGACACCTGGCGCGACTACTGCGCCCTCCCCGCCGACCAGAAAATCCAGCAGTTCATAGCCGCGTGGCCGAAGGATAGGTAAAAACTCGCCGCTGGTGGAGCAGTTGCAAAAAAAGTAAAAATCGTTTAATATAAACCGCTGTTTGAAGGAGGGTGACGGCGCAGGCCGCCGCCCGACGGAGAACCGACAGTTCGAGACCATCCTGTCGTTAAACAAAACTAGGGACAAAAAGCAGCGCAGCGAAGGGCTGCGCCCCGCTTATGCGGGAACGGCGCGCCGCGGCGCGAACAATCGTTTTTGAAATCCCCGGTTTTTAGATGAAGCCGGGGATTTTTATTTCGGAGGCTGAAAAATATGGAAAACGCAAATAACATGACCCGCCTGCAAAAGCTGACCTTTTCCGCTATGGTGATGGCGCTCTACATCGTCGTGCTCTGCCTCACGTCGAGCTTCTCCTTCGGCGCGTACCAGATACGCATAGCGACGAGTTTGTACGCGCTCGCCTATCTCTTCCCGTTCCTCGTCGTTCCGCTCGGCCTCGCAAATTTGCTGTCGAACATGCTCTTCGGCGGCTTCGGCGTCGCGGATATGCTCGGCGGCTTCCTCGTAGGCGCGACGACGGCGGCCTGCATCGTCCTGATACGCAGGAAAAACTGGAACCGCGTGCTGATAGCCGCGCCGATTGTGCTGGTTCCCGGCCTCGGAGTGGCGACCTATCTGTCTTACATCCTGGCGATACCCTATCCGCTGATGGCGCTCAACCTCTGCGTCGGGCAGCTCATACCGTCCGCCGCGGGCGTTGCGCTGGTGAAGCTTCTCGAACGCGCGCGGCGGCCCTCGGCCGCGGCTGAGCACGGCGGAAGCTGCTGATATTATGACAAGGAGCGATATGATGAGCGGACGTACCAAAGAAGAGCTTGAAGGCGTTTCACTGCTCGGCAACCGGAAGGTCTCGTACCCGGACGACTACGCGCCGGAGCTTCTGGAAACCTTTCCGAACAAGCACACGGAGAACGACTATTTCGTAAAATTCAACTGCCCCGAGTTCACGAGCCTCTGCCCGATGACCGGACAGCCGGACTTCGCGACGATATACATATCCTACGTGCCGGGCGAGCGCATGGTGGAGAGCAAGTCGCTGAAGCTCTATCTGTTCAGCTTCCGCAATCACGGCGACTTCCACGAGGACTGCGTGAACATCATCATGAAAGATTTAATACGCCTGATGGACCCGAAGTACATCGAGGTGTGGGGCAAATTCACGCCGCGCGGCGGCATCTCCATCGACCCGTACTGCAATTACGGCAAAAAGGGCACGCCGTGGGAGAAAATAGCGTTCGAGCGGCTGGCGCATCACGACATGTACCCGGAAAAGGTGGACAACCGCTGATAGAGGCTTAATTATACTCATTCAACTTTTTAAAGCAACGCCTGTTAATCGTCATTCCGCGCTTCGACGGAACAGCCTGTCCGCGCAGCGGACATTAAAAATTTCCTTAGGCTGTTCCTA
>UQVV01000269.1 GCA_900544635.1 uncultured Cloacibacillus sp.
GATGGGTGACGTGTGAAGCTACATCATCCCCATCATCGTGAGGAAGAGGCGCATGAGGATCATGCCCAGCACCGCGTCGAAGAGTGCAATCCCCAACATGATGATACGGTATTTTTCGTTCGTCTCGGAGACGAGGACTATGCGCGCGTAGTGGCCGATGAGCGTTCCCATGAGCATCGAGGGCATGACGCAGATCGTCGCCTGGGCGGCGTTGATGACTCCGTTCTGGTAGAGGTTGAAGGCGGTCGCGGCTCCCGCGCCTTTCGCGAAGAAGGCGCTGATGAGCACCGTCACCGCTTCTCCCGGAAGGCCGAAAAGCCCCATGGCCGGGCCGAATACCTTTGCGAATACGGCCATGATTCCCGTTACGGTGAATATCTGTACGAGGACGTAGCCGAGCACCATGGCGGGCATTATCGTGTTTATCGCTATGTTCCAGCCTTTTCTCGCTCCATCAAAGAAGGTGTCTATAAAGTTGATTTTTTCTTTCGCAGCAGCTTTTTCGCTCATAACGTTACGCCGCCTCCTTGGCTTTCGCTTTTTTGTTGTTGCAGGCTATGATGAAGCGCATGATGTTGGCTCCGACGAGCTTGCAGAAGACGAGTATCAGTATCATCGGCCCGAGCGCCATGACCGCTATGGGGAGCACCGGAGCCTGCGTCGATATCATGTTCGTGATGGGGGCGGACGACGGATACATGAACGAAACGAGTATCGTGCGCTCGTCGTCGGTCATCTGTCCGTTGTCGTGAATCTGTTTCGTGAGGACGGCGGCGATGTCGGAGCTGTTGAGCGAGTTGACAAAGGGCAGGCCGCATGCGCCAGAGATGCCGAGAAGCGGCTTGAGTATCGGCGTGAACGCTTTCTGGAAGGCTTCCATAACGCCCATTTTGCTGAACACTTCGATGATCGCCATGCAGAAGATGGTCGCGGGCGCGAGCGAGAGCGCGAAGAGGAATCCGTCGCGGACGCCGCTTCCGCCGGCGCCCATGTAGTTGAGCCCGCCTTCGCCGATTTTACCGAACGAACCTATAAGCACGTTGAGGTCGAGGGCCCGCAGGAATTTGAGCGAGCCGTCAAAGTTTCCGAAAAGCCCAGAGAACATGCAGAGCATGATGATGAGCGCGAGCCATCCCTGCGGGGTTACTGTGATTTTTTCTTTTACGGGATTGTCCTGCATAGAGATTTCCTCCTTGATTTTGCGGAGCTTTTACGCTTCCGCGAAAGAATCGGCTTCGAGTATCGCGGCGCAGAGCAGCTTCGCTCTCTCGAAGAAGCCTTCGACGTCGGCGTATTCGGAGCTTGTGTGGTTTCCGGAGCCTGGTACGCCGCAGGAGCAGAGTACGGGCGCGTCGATGCGCGAGGCGTCGGAGGCTCCGCCGAGGTGGCTCTTCGACGGGACTGCAAGGCCGTATTTCTCCGCCGAGGCGACGAGGTGGCCGTAGAGCTTCATAACGCCGTCGGTCGTCTCGTATGGCGGGAAGGTGCCTTCCTGCGTCACTTCGGTCGAGGTGCCTTCGATGTAGGTCTTCGCGCAGATTTTCTCGATGCTTTCTTTGATGTGGGCGGCGTCCTTGTTGGTGTTCGCGCGCGTGTCTATCCTTATCTGGCAGCGGTCGGGGATGGTGTTCGACGATACTCCGCCTTCGATGAGGTCGACGCTGACGGTGTAGCTGAGGTCCTCGGGCGTTAGGCGCTGTATCTCGAGTATCTTGTGCGCCATTTCTTCGATGGCGTTGCGTCCCTTCGCGAAGGCGTTGCCGGGATGCGCCGCGACGCCCTTGACGGTCACTACGTAGTCGGCCGCGCCTTTTCTCCCGATGCAGACGCCACCGTCCGCCACGCCCGTCTCCATGTTGAAGGCGAAGATGCAGCCCTTCGAGCTTTCGTTCAGAAGTTTTACGGTGTTGTTGGGCGCTACGGTGCGGTCGCCCTCCTCGTCTCCGGCGTAGGATATGCGTATCGGTCTGGAGTCGAATCCGACGTGGTTCAGCGCCATCGCGCAGAGCAGGGATATCGCTATTCCGCCCTTCATGTCGAGCACGCCGGGGCCGTAGGCTCTGCCGTTCTCTATACGGAACGGGTTGTCTCCATACGTCCCCTTCTTAAAGACGGTGTCGTAATGACCCGTGAAGAGCACGGGCGCGCCCTTGCGTTCCGCGCCGAGGACGCCGGTAAGGACGGGGGCGAATTCGCTGCCCGTCTCCACGAGCTCGCACTTGAATCCGGCCTCTTCAAACCCTTTCTTCAGGAAAGCCGCGACCTCGCGCAGGTTCTCAACCTCGTCGTATCTTCCCTCATGATTTACGAGTTCTTTCCAAAAAGCCAGCATCTCCTCACGCTTGCCGTCGATAAAACCGAACAGCTCTTCACGCTTCTTTGCGCAGTCAGCTCCGCAAGTCTGCATTTGCGTTCCTCCCTTTGCTTGTACAGCATTATGTCAGAATTGTCAGGCATTACCACTGCGTTAAACTCTAGTCTTGAGCGTTCAAATTGTCCAATATATAATGACTCTATCATTTATAACCTACGGTTATATAGAAACGCGGGGCGTGAGAATATGGAGCTTTTTCAGCTGAGATACTTCCTTACGGTGGCGAGGTACGAAAATTTTTCAAAGGCGGCCGAGGAGCTGCACGTTTCGCAGCCGTCGGTCAGCAAGGCGGTAAAGCTGCTGGAGACGGAGCTCGGCTCCGCGCTGTTCGAGAGGAAGGGAAAGAGGATAGAGCTCAACAACGCGGGACGCGCGCTGCAGGAGA
>UQVV01000270.1 GCA_900544635.1 uncultured Cloacibacillus sp.
CGCCGTCGTCATCGACGAGTTCAAGAGCCCCGACGAGTACCCCGAGCTCAAGGTCTGCACGATACGCGCTACGATAGTCGTCGACCGCCCCGGGCAGAAGGGCATAATAATCGGAAAGAACGGCGCGATGCTGAAGCAGATAGGCAGCGAGGCGCGCGCCGAGCTCGAAGAGAAGTTCGGCTACAAGGTATTCCTCCAGCTCTGGGTGAAGGTGCGCCCCGGGTGGCGCAAGTCGCCCGAGGAGCTGCGGCGTCTCGGGTACGGCGCGTGATAGGCGAACAGCTCCGGCAGGGATATTATCAGGCGAGCGGGACCGTGCTCCTGAGGAAGGAAGCTTCCAAGGGAGGGCGGTCCCTTCTGTTATTCCTGCGCGGCTTCGGCCCGCGCTGGGCGGGCGCGCCCGCGGCCGGCGGCAAAAACCGCTTCGGCGGCGGCGCGGAGCCGATGGTGTGGGGGAGCTTCTCCCTCTACCGCAGCCCGACGCGCCTCTATCTCCAGTCCGTCGACGTGAAGGAAGACTTCCTTCCGCTGCGAAGGTCGCCCGCCGCGCTCGCCTGCGCCGCGCGCCTCTACAGGCTCACGGCGGCAGAAGCGCCGGCCGACTGCGAGAACGACGGCCTTCTGCGCACGCTGTGGAGCGCGATGGTGCAGCTCCGCGACGGAGCGATACCCGCCGCCGTAGAATTTCGCTACATGTGGCGGCTGCTCGCCGCGATGGGCACTGCGCCGTCGCTCGAATACTGCGCCGGCTGCGGCGAAAGGCTCGCGCGCGGCGGCCTCTTCACCGACGAAGGGATATTGTGCGGACGCTGCGCCGCGCGGGCGAAGGGAGCTCCGCTTTCGGAACGCGAGCTGCTCGTGCTCCGCGCCGCGGCTGCTCTGCCCCACGCTAAATTCGTCGAATGGGCCGCAAAACGCCCCGCGGAAGAAATTTTTGCGGCGAATATAAAAAAATTGTCGTCATATTTTAGAAATTTGCTGTAAAATGAGGCGGTAATTATTTGTCCATCATAAAGGAGGTAAGAGAAGGTGAACTTTCAGGATCTAATTATGCGCCTGGAACATTTTTGGGCTTCTCAGGGCTGCGTAATACAGCAGCCGTACGATTTGGAGGTAGGCGCTGGTACCATGAACCCGGCCACGACTCTGAGAGTCCTCGGCCCGGAACCGTGGCGCGTCGCTTACGTGGAACCGTCGAGAAGGCCGACCGACGGGCGTTACGGTGAGAACCCGAACCGCCTTCAGCATTATTACCAGTATCAGGTCATCATCCAGCCGGCTCCCGACAACATTCAGGAGCTCTACATCGAGAGCCTCAAGTATCTCGGCATCGACCCCGCGGAGCATGACATCCGCTTCGTCGAGGACGACTGGGAGAACCCGACCACCGGAGCCTGGGGGCTCGGATGGGAGGTCTGGCTCGACGGAATGGAAATCACGCAGTTCACGTATTTCCAGCAGATGGGAGCCGTCGACATGGACGTCGTCCCCGCCGAGCTGACCTACGGTCTCGAAAGAATCACGATGTTCGTCCAGAAGGTCAACAACGTCTACGACCTTCAGTGGGTCGACAACGTCACCTACGGCGACGTACACCACAAGGGCGAGGTCGAGCATTCGACCTACAACTTCGAAGTCGCCGACACCGACATGCTCTTCGAGCTCTTCAACAAGTACGAGGCCGAGTCGAAAAGAGTGCTTGAGACGGGGCTTGTGCTTCCCGCCTACGACTACGTGCTCAAGTGCTCGCATTCGTTCAACCTGCTCGACGCGCGCAACGCGATAAGCGTCACGGAGCGCACGAGCTACATCAGCCGCGTCCGCACGATTGCAAGCGCCTGCTGCAAAGCGTACCTCAAGCAGCGCGAAGAGATGGGCTACCCGCTGATGCATAAATTCGACAAATTTATAAAAGGAGGCGAGCGGTAATGACCGACCTTCTGTTTGAGATAGGAACCGAAGAAATTCCCGCGAGGTTTATGCCCAAGGCGCTCGCCGACCTCGCGCAGTACGCCGCCGAGGAACTTGACGGCGCGCACATCGCCCACGGAGAGATAAAGTCCGAATGCACGCCGCGCCGCCTCGTGCTCAAGGTCAAGGACGTCGCCGAGCGTCAGGACGACGCCGTCGAAGTTTCGAAGGGGCCGCTCAAGGCCCAGGCCTTCGATGCCGACGGCAATCCGACGAAGGCCGCGCAGGGCTTCGCGCGCAGCCGCGGCGTAGACGTCTCGGCCCTCAAGGTCGAAACGATAGGAAACGCGGAATACGTCGTCGCCGAGAAGCGCACCGAGGGACAGCCCTCCGCCGAGGTGCTCCCGCAGCTTCTTGAGAAGCTCATGCACCGCCTCGCCTTCCCGAAGAGCATGTACTGGGCGGAGAAGACTGTCCGCTTCGCGCGTCCCGTCCGCTGGCTCGTCGCGCTCTACGGAGACAAGCCGCTCGAAGTAGCCTTCGGCGGAGTCAAGAGCGGCACGACCTCGCGCGGGCACCGCTTCATGGGCAAGGAAGCCGTCGAAATCAAGGACACCGCCTCCTACGACGCCGCGATGCGCGAGAACTTCGTCATCACAGACCCCGAGGAGCGCAAGGCCATGATCCTCGCCGGAGTCGCAGAGATAGAAAAAGAGCTCGGCGCGAAGGTCACGGTCGACCCCGAGCTGCTCGAAGAGAACGTACACCTCAACGAGTACCCGATACCCTTCTACGGAAGCTTTGAGAAGGAATTCCTCGACATCCCCGCCGAGGTGCTCATCC
>UQVV01000271.1 GCA_900544635.1 uncultured Cloacibacillus sp.
ATCAGGTGGCGCGCCATCACGTTGAGCCTCCAGCCGCCGAAGGCGAGCAGATAATTTTCTCCCGCGCGCGGCGCTTCCGTCCGCGGCTCCGCGCCGCTCATTGAGGCGCGCCGCAGCAGCGCGCGCACGCGTGCTATAAGCTCCCTCGCTTGAAAGGGTTTGCCGAGGTAGTCGTCGCCGCCGATTTCGAGGCCGACCACCTTGTCCGTCGTCTCCTGCAAAGCCGTGAGAAATATGACCGGCAGCGAAGCCCAGCGCGTCCCCGGCGCGCGCAGCCTGCGGCAGAGCGAGAGGCCGTCCTCGCCCGGCATCATGATGTCGAGCAGGACGAGCGAAAATCCGCCGCGTTCGAGCGCCGCGAACATCTCGCGCCCGTCCTTCGCGCTCTCCGAAGCGTAGCCGTAATTTGCGAGAGTCTCCGCGATAAGCTCGCGCAGCTCCGCGTCGTCGTCGACTATGAGAATTTTCGTTTTTTCTTCGCTCATCTCCGCGCCTCCCGGTCTTTGCTTCATTCTAATATAACGGCGCGCCATACTCCAGCGACGAAATCTTACAAAACCGCAAGGTTCGCGGGACAAACGCAAGGTTACGCGCGGCGCGCGTCATAACGGCGTAAGGCTTGCGCGCTAGAGTATTAAGCGCCGAAGGGCGAAAACGGACGACGCGGAGGGACTGCGATGTACACGATGAAAAAAACGGCGGAGCTCACGGGGCTCTCGGAGCACACGCTCAGATACTACGACAAGGAAGGGCTTCTTCCAGGCCTTGCGCGCGACGGCGTCGGGCGGCGCGTATTCTCCGACGAAGATTTGGTTAATATCCGCACGATACGGGCGCTGCGCGAAATGGGCGTCCCGATAGCGCGCATACGCGACTTCATCGCCGCGGGACGCGGAGAGCGCGCGCTCGAAAGACGCGGCGAAATAATAGCGGAGCGGATGGCGCGCGCGAAGGCCGAGCTCGAAGCGCTTGAGGAACAAATAAAGCTGCTCGCACGCGCGGCGGAATACTTCCGCGGCGCGCAGGCCGGGCGCGCGGACGCGACGCTCGCGGCATAGGCCGGAGAGCCGAGGCGCGAAGCCCAGCAAGAGGCGGACGAAGGCCCCGCCCATAGAGATAGACAGAACCCAACAGGCACGCTCATGACGAAAGCATACAATTCCTCAAAGCAGCTCTCCGCGCTGACGCTCACGCGCCGGCGCGGCCTTCGGAGAGCGGAAATTCCTCTCCTCATCCGCCGCGGCGAACCGCGGCGGGTCTTAAAGAATATCGTCTATAAAAAATACACAAAATATTGGAGGCAGACCATGAAGAAAACAGTCAAAGTCATAACCATTGCGGTCGCCGCCGCGGCGCTCGGGATATTCCTTTGGAGCGCGCTCTGCGCCGAGGCGGAGCCGAACGTTCGGATAATCCGCGAAGCAGAGCAGCGCGTCGGCCCCGCGTCGCCGGACAACTTCACAGGCGAGGCGATATCGCGCGGCTACTTCCCGGCGAAAGAAATCGGAGTTTCCACGGGCGAAGTAACCTTCAAGCCCGGAGCGCGCACGGCGTGGCACACGCACCCGCGCGGTCAGATGCTCATAATCACCGAAGGCCGCGGCCTCGTCCGCCAGTGGGGCGAAGAGCCGCAGGAGATGCGCGAGGGCGACGCGGTGTGGATTCCCGCCGGAGTCAAGCACTGGCACGGTGCGGCGCCGGACTCCGGCGTGACGCACATAGCGCTCGCGCCGCTCGACGAAGAGGGACGCAGCAGCACGTGGATGGAAAAAACGAACGGCGAAGATTATCCGGGCAATTAGAAAATCGCTGCGCGTCCGCACGACATAAAAACTTTTACGGAGGTAACGAAAATGACGAAAATATTTGCGCTTGTAGTTTTCGCGCTCATGCTGGCGTTCGCTCCCGCGGCCTTCGCGGAAGAGGCGAAGGAGCTGTCCCCCAAACAGCGCGCCATAGCTCCGATAGCGGCCTTCACAGCGAAGGGCGACATGCCGAAGCTCAGGACCGCGCTTGAAAAAGGGCTGGCCGCGGGGCTGACCGTCAACGAGATAAACGAAGTCCTCATACAGATGTACGCCTACTGCGGCTTCCCGCGCAGCCTGAACGCTATAAACGGCTTCATGGCGCTGGTGGGCGAACGCGCCGAAGCGGGCATAAAAGATCCGAGAGGCGAGGAACCGAAGATACTTCCGCGCGACGCGGACAGAGACAAAATCGGCGCTGAAAACCGAGACAAGCTCGTCGGCCGCAGCTACAAGGCCGCGAACGCCGCCTTCGCGCCGGGCATCGACATGTTCCTCAAAGAGCATCTCTTCGCCGACATCTTCGAGCGCGGCGTACTCACGTGGCAGGAGCGCGAAATAGCGACAGTCTCCGCGCTCTCTGCGATAAGCGGAGCCGGGGCGCAGCTGCGCTCGCACACCGGCAACACGCTCAACACCGGCGTGACGCCCGCGCAGATGGAAGACCTCGCGCGCACGCTTAAAGCCGAAGTCGGCGAAGCCGAGGGCGCGGCGGCGGAGCAGGCGCTGAAAGAGGCGCTCGCCGCGAGAAAATAAGACTTCTCCTAAAATTTCCCATATACCCAAACGCGATGGCGCGGAGCGAAAAAGCCCCGCGCTTTCGCGTGTTTACGCCGCGCGCGTGAAATTAAGGAAACGACGGCGAGCCGAGGCGCGCGCCGCCGCGTCCGCAAAACGACGCGGAACCGCCGCGCCATTCGCCGCTTTCGCACGCTCT
>UQVV01000272.1 GCA_900544635.1 uncultured Cloacibacillus sp.
GCGGAAAAACGGGTATTATTATCGCAGGCGCGCGCGAATTTTTTTGACGAGCAGCGCGCGGCGCTTTTCGTCGTTTTTGGGGCTTTATCAAAAAACAGATGCAGGGAGGAATCGTCATGGAGAAGAACGCAACGAAGGAAGAAATTCTCGAATTTACGCGGGCGAAGGGAGCCGACGTCTGCGGCATAGCGGACCTGACCGCTGCCGCGGATTTCGTGCGCGCGACATACGGCGATTCCTTCGCGGAATATCCGCGCGCCGTGTCGTTCGGGCTCTTTTTTCCGAAAGAGGTCGTCAACGAGCAGCTTAACGGGCCGACGCGGAACTACGAGACCATCTACCTGATGCTGAACCGCGAGATAGAGCGCATCAGCACTGCCGTCGCGATAAAGCTCCAGCGCGCGGGATGGCGCGCATATCCGCTCGACGCGACGGACTACCGTCCTACGGCGCACCCCGAAAAGCTCCACTACGCCGTCGCGGCGGCGGACGAGGCGGGCGAGAAGCTGCCGAAGCTGGGCTTTGAGATAATCGACGTGTTCAGCCACAGGCTCGCCGCGGCGCACGCGGGCGCAGCGGGGCTCGGCTGGATAGGGAAGAGCTGCTGCCTCGTCAATCCGGAGGTCGGGCCGCGGCTGCGCCTCGGCACTGTGCTGACCGACGCGCCCTTCGAGCCGGACGCACCGATAGAGAACCGCTGCGGCTCGTGCCGCAGCTGCATAGACGCGTGCCCCGCGCACGCGCTTCACGGGCGTGCCTTCGACGAGAGGGACCCGCTCTCCGCGCGCATAGACGTGCAAAAATGCTACGACTTCTTCGACAAGGTGGAGGCGGTCTACGGAATAGGCATCTGCGGCCTCTGCCTCGGCTCCTGCCCGTGGGGCAAGTAATATACAGTAAATTGCAGGCGATAAAGAAGGTTTGAACGAAGGCAATGGACGGCATCATCAATCAGGACGGCTTATTTGAAAGATTTTTTTACGAGCAGGAGTTCAACCCGATAGCGCTCTACGAGATAGAGCCCGACATCGGAGACCGCGGCTCGAGCGCCATACGCTACATAGACGTCAACCACGCCTACGAGGTGGTGCATAAGGTGCGCCGCGAGGAGGTCGTCGGCAGGACCTTCGGCGAGGTGTGGCCCTACGTGGAGCCCTGCTGGTCGGAGATAATCGAGCGCTGCGTCCGCGAGAACCGCGCCGTCCACTGCGAGAGCGAAAGCGTCTACACCGACAAGTACCTCGAGGCGATAGCCTTCCCGCTGCCGCACGGCAGGGCGGCGACGATATTCCTCGACAGGACGGAGCTCAAAAAGTCCGAGGAGGAGCTCAAGGAAAAGCAGAAAAAGCTGCTCGAATACCGCTCGATGCTGCGCGAGCTCGCGACGCAGCTCACGATAAGCGAGGAGACGACGCGGCGCGAGATAGCGACCGACCTGCACGACAGCATAGGCCACTCGCTGCTCGCGCTGATGCTCGACCTGCGCAGGCTCAAGGAGATATACAAGGGCGAGGGCGAGGCGGGCCGGCTAATCGACAACTCGATAAAATCGACCGAAGAGATGATAACCGAGAGCCGCGCGCTCATCTTCGAGCTCAGCCCGCCGATACTTCTCGAGGTCGGCATCACTCCGGCTCTCGAGGCGCTCGCCGACAAGCTTCTGATACCGCGCGGGATAAAGTGGTACGTCACGACGCGCGGCACGCTCAAGGACTATCCCGCCGACGACGCGGTATGCATAATACTCTACCGCATGTCGCGCGAGGTGCTCATAAACGTCATAAAGCACGCGAAGGCCAAGTCCGTACATATAAGCGTCAACCGCGGGCCGAACAAGATACAGGTCGTCATCGAGGACGACGGCGTAGGCATGCGCCCCGATCTGGCGGAAAAGCGCGGCAGGAAGAAAGGCGGCCTCGGCCTTTTCAGCATAAGGGAGCGGCTGCTGCACATCGGCGGCGAGCTGCGCATAATTTCAAACGAATCGGGAACGACCGTCTCCATGCTCGCGCCGCTCAAGCTGCGCACGGGGGACGAAGAGGAGGGCGCGGAAGCCGAATGATAAGAATATTTCTCGCCGACGACCACGAGCTCTTTCGCGAAGGGCTGCGCAGCCTTCTGACGAAGGAAGAGGATTTCGAGATAGCCGGAGCTGCGGCGGACGGAGCCGAGGCGGTGAAGGCCGTGCTCGAGCTGCGCCCCGACGTGGTGCTGATGGACGTGACGATGCCCGGCATGAACGGCATCCTCGCGACGGAAAAAATCTGCGAGGCGTCCTGCGATACCTCCGTCATCATACTATCCATGCACAACGACCGCCGCTACATCGCCGAAGGGCTCAAGGCCGGAGCGCGCGGCTACGTGCTGAAGGAATGCTCGCCCGAGGTCATGCTCGAAGCGATACGCACCGTGCGCGGCGGCGACGTCTACCTCTCGCCGAAGGCCTGCACCGTGCTCGTCGAGGACTACCTGCGGCTGCTAGGCGGCGAAAACGCCGAGGGCGCGAACCCGCTCTCCGAGCGCGAGCGCGAGGTCCTCGCGCTGCTCGTGAAGGGGCGCAACGCGAAGCAGATAGCCGACGCGCTCGCGATAAGCAAGAACACCGTGGACACGCACCGCCGCCGCATAATGGACAAGCTCGGCTGCGACAGCATGGCGGAGCTCACGCGCTACGCGATTCGCGATGAAAACCCCGCGTGCATTGAAAACATTGCTGGAAAAACAGCCTGACATAAAAAA
>UQVV01000273.1 GCA_900544635.1 uncultured Cloacibacillus sp.
CTAACACGGCGGTTCTCTTGGAATTAAAAGGAGGCGTCTACATTGAGAGACGGAAAAATACATATCCATATAGAAAACAGCAGAAGCTCGGTTGAGGTGTTCATAGCGAAACAGAAGCACGTTGACGATTTGCTTCTGCGTAATCCCGACCTTGCGGATAAGCTGTGCATAACTATCGGCAGCAGCGCCTACGATGAAATCGAACGCTGGACAGAAGCCGATTTCGAAGAATATTACGGCTATATGAAAACGGCGGATATCATGGTCGGGTACAGCTTCCCGACGAAGGATATCGCTTCCTATGCGCCGAATCTCAGATGGATTCATTTCATAAGCTCCGGCGTCGAGCATATAACGCCCTTTACATGGGTTCCGAAAGGCCTGACCCTCATCAACAACAGAGGCGTCCACCTTCCGAAGTCCGGAGAGAGCTTCGCGACTTATCTCGGAATGCTCAACGCGGCGCTTCCGCGCATGATGACGGCGCAGCGCAATCACAAGTGGGACAGAGTGTTCACGACGGTGATACGCGGCAAAAAGCTCGTAATCTTCGGCGTAGGCAGTCAGGGCGGCGAGATGGCGAAGCGCGCGAAAGAAATGGGGCTGTATGTCGTCGGCGTAGACCCGTATGTCAAGGAACAGAAATACTGCGACAAGGTCGTAGGGATAGACAAGATGCGCGAAGAATTTGCCGACGCGGATTTTCTCGGAATCACGGCTCCGCTTACGAAAGAGACGGAGGGCATCATCAGCCGCGAGAAGCTTGGCTGGCTTCCGGAACGCGCCGGCGTCATCAATGTATCGAGAGGCCCGCTGCTTGACGAAGCGGCGCTCGACGAAATGCTGCGCTCCGGCAGGCTGTCCGGCGCGGTGCTCGACGTATTCCACACCGAGCCGCTGCCTGAGGACTCGCCGCTTTGGAAAACGCCGAACCTTGTAATCACTCCTCACGTTTCTTCCGACGACCTTGTACATTATATCCCGCGCACGCTCGACCTTACGATAGAGAATCTCCGCAACGAACTCGCGGGCAGGCCGTTGAAGAACATCGTCGATATAACGAAAGAATTCTAAAGGAAGCAGCGCCATGAGAAAATTAAAAATACACATAATGAACAACCGCCATCAGGCGCAGGTTTATCAGGCGACCGAAGCGCAGGTGCGCGATGCGATAGCCCGCAACGCCGACATCGCCGACAAATTTGAGATAACGATGGGCAGCAGCGAGTACGACTACGGCCGCTGGACGGAAGAAGACACGAAATCCTATTACGAGCACATGAAAGACGCCGACGTTCTGATGGGGTACACTTTTCCGACGGACGACATCCGCGGATATGCTCCGAACCTTAAATGGATACATTTCAACAGCTCGGGCGTTGAGCAGATAACTCCGTTCACGTGGGTTCCCGACGGACTTCAGCTCACGAACAGCCGCGGCGTCCATCAGCCGAAGTCCGGCGAAAGCTTCGCCACCTATCTCGGCATGCTCAACGCCGCAATTCCGAAGCTCTTCACCGCGCAGCGCAAAGGCAAATGGGAGCGCACGTTCACCTCTGTGATGAAAGATAAAAAGCTTGTCGTTCTGGGCGTGGGCTGCCAGGGCGGCGAAATAGCGAAACAGGGCAAGCTTAAAGGAATGCGCGTCACCGGCATAGACCCCGTGCGCACGAGCCACCCCGACTGCGACGAAATCCTGACGCCCGACCGTCTTGAAGAGGCCCTGCGCGACGCCGACATCCTGGCGATAGCGGCGCCGCTTACGAAAGAGACGTACAGGATAATCGGCGAGCGCGAGCTTGGATGGCTCCCCGAAACGGCTTCCGTGCTGAATGTGGCCCGCGGGCAGCTGCTTGACGCGGATGCGCTTGACCGCGCGCTGCGCGCAGGCAAGCTGACCGGAGCTATACTGGACGTGTTTGACCATGAACCGCTGGAGGACGATTCTCCGCTCTGGACGACGCCGAACCTCATAATGACGCCGCATGTGTCGTCGGACGATCCGGTCAACTATATACCGCGCAGCCTGGACATACTGATGCGCAACGTCCGTAATTATCTGGAAGGCAAACCGCTTGAAAATCTCGTAGACACCGCGAGGGAGTTCTAATATGGCTGGAGGCAGGCTTAACATCACGGTCCTTACCGCGGAGGACAGCCTCAAGGTCTTCCGCATGACGCAGGAGCGCATAGACGCGGCGCTTGAGAGATTTCCCGAATTCAAAGACAAGGTGAACATCTCGATAACGCGCACCTCGACCAGCTTCGAGAACGACCCGAGCTGGAACGCCGAAGATTATGTGAAATTCCGCAAAGGAGTCGCCGACGCGGATATCATGATAGGCTACATGTTCCCGCTCGAAGAGGTCAAGGCCGCCGCGCCGCGCCTGAAATGGATACACATCATCGGCGCAGGCGTCGAGCATCTGCTGCCGCTCGACTGGCTGCCCGAGGACGCCGTGCTTACGAACAACAGAGGCGCGCACGCCCCTAAGAGCCGCGAGTATGTGATGATGGCGCTTCTGATGCTTGCGAACCACATGCCGCGCCTCATGCGCGCGCAGCAGAAGCATCTGTGGGACGGACATTTCGTCTCGGTTATCAAGGGTTCGACGGTAGCCATCCTCGGCGCCGGCCATCAGGGGGCCGCGGCTGCGAGCGCAGCGAAGAGCCTCGGCCTTCGCACGATAGGCGTCGACATCGACACCTCGCCTAGAGAGAACTTCGACGAGCTTG
>UQVV01000274.1 GCA_900544635.1 uncultured Cloacibacillus sp.
CCGGCGCGATGCCGATGCCGTTATCGGACACCGTCACCAGCACATCCCCCGTGGCCTCCTCGCGCACGGCGGCGAGGAACGCTTCGCGGCATTCGGGCTTGAGCACTATCTCCGCCATGTTGACGCGCGGGGCTTTTTCTTCGGCGAGCGCCGTCCCCGCGAACGGCAGCGCGAGCGCCGCGGCGCAAAAAATATTTTTCATCGTGTAGTCTCCGTTCTATGCAGCTTATGCGCGCGGCTCCGGGGCCGCGCAGTCCTCCGCCTCGTAGAAGGGGCATTTCTCCCTGAGGCATTCGTTGTTGAATTTGCTGTAGCGGCACAGTATGCCGTCCGGGATGCCGACGACCGTGCCGAGATGCTGCGCTATGTATTTCTTCATAAAGAGCAGCGCCGCGAAGGTGTTGCGCTTGCAGCAGCGCGGGCCGCCGAGCTTCGCCATTTCGGAGAGCGCGCCCGCCGTCGCGTAGTTGCAGAGGCTCCACGTATCCTTCGAAAGCGGCGTCGTCCCCGTATAGACGCTCATGAAGATGCCGCAGCCGACCGCCGCGCCGCATGCCCCGTAGAGGCCGCAGAACGCGGGCAGCACGTTGCGCGCGCGCCGGCGCACCTCGTCAAGCTTCTTCCCGAACTCCGCCTCCGGCGTTCCGTCCCTGAGGCAGACCTCCGCCATCAGCACCGCCGGCACGAGATAGTGATGCGCGAAGTTGTGCATCGGGAAGCTCGCGTCGTCCATGACCTCGCGGACTATGTCCATAGGCCCGCGTCCCTTCGGCGCGCGGTAATACTCGATACACCGCGCCGTTATTACGTCAAAACTCCTGTCATTTCCGCAGTCAGCCGCCATTTTAATTCCTCCCGCCGGTTCCGCCGCGCGCGCGTGGCGAGCGGCGTCAGCATAAATGTAAAAATTCCGCCGCCGTTACATGCCGTCGTCTATAGTTTCCGGGATCGCCTGCGCGAGGCGGTCTATCCTGTCGCGGTAGTCGAGCAGCGTCGCGCGCCAGAAGACGAGGCAGACGCGCCCCTCGTCGGTGATTTCGTAGACGCGCTTCGCCTGGAGGCCGCCGTCCGTTTCGATGCGCGAGGTGAGAAGCCCCGACTCCTCCATTTTTTTGAGCGTCCGGTAGAGCCCCGTCGGGTCTATGCTGCTGTAGTCCATCACGTCGCTTTTGTAAAGTTTCTTGAGAATGGAGAAGCCGTGCATAGGCTCCTCGTTGAGAAGCAGAAGTATTGAAGGCTGTATGAATCTTTCGAGAAACGAACCGCGGCACGCGCATTTCTTCATTTTATTCACCTCGGCGTATATTGGATTTCGTCTAGTATATTAACAGAGGCGCATAAAAATATAAAGCGCGCGCAAAAGGCGTTTTTGCACTGTCGGGGGACGTTTTTGCACGTATGCAAAAAAACGCCGCGCCGCGCCGGCACAAAAAAAGGAAGGGCGCGCGCCCTTCCTTCCGCCGCAAAGCTTACGCTGCTAGAAACATTCGTAGAAATTCCGCAGAGTCCAGTAGAAGATGTTCGGCTGTTCGAGGTACGAGGTCTGCGAGGCGTCCGGGATTATCGCCATGCGCGAGCCCGGAATCAGCGAGCGGTAGTATTCGCATGTCGGCTGGCGCACCTGGTCGAACTCTCCGCAGATGAAGAGGACGGCTATCCTTATGCCGCGCACCGCGTCCGTGATGTCGAGGTCCTTCAGCACGCCGTCGCAGGTAAATTCGCTCGGCCCCCACATGTAGTGGTAGACGTTCATGCCCGAGCCGCTCTTCGGCTTCAGCGGCGTGGACATGTGCCCAGGACGCTCGACGGTCTTGAGACGGTAGCGGAAGTTCGCGTCGTACTCCGCCATTATCTCGCGATAGCGGTAGCCGTCGAAGTGGTGCTCGTGCTCGCAGATTTCAACCTCAGTGAGGCGGCCCTCGCCGAGCTCCGAAAGCCTCTGCTTCGCGTCCGCTATCCAGATTTTTGTGCTGAAGAGCGGGCTTATCATCGTCGCGGAGATCGCCGGGCTGTCCGGCGTTTCGAGCAGATGGCGCGCCGCGAGGTAAGCGCCCCACGAACGTCCGATGAGATGTATCTTCGGCGCGCCTATCGCCGCGATCACCGCGTTCAGCTCCTCGACGTATCTCTCGGGAACCCACAGAGATTCTTCGCCGGTGTGCGACTTGTCGTCGCATCCGATCTGGTCGTAGAGGTACACCGTCCTGTCCTCCGCGATACGCTCCGCCATCGGCTGGAAAGATTTCTTGTTGCCGCCCGGCCCGCCGTGGATGTAGAGCGCAGGGATGCCTCCCTCGCCCTCCTGGCCGTAAACGTCGAGCGTGACGAAGCCTCCCGGTACGTTTATGAGATGATGCTTCGTTAGTTTCGTTGCCGCCATCGCCCTCGCCTCCTTATTTATCTTTGTTTTAGTTGGTAGAATAATTATATCATATCGTGGCAAGTCGTTTATTTTAGAAGAAATTATTTTGTGATATTTTACGAATCGGCGAAGAGCGGGGAGCGCATACGAAAAAGGCCGGAGGCTTTGCGCCTCCGGCCCTCTTGTGCCGCTTTCTTAAATTTTGCGGCCCGCTTATTTCATTGCCTCTTCGACCGCGACTGCGACGGCGACGGAGGCTCCGACCATCGGGTTGTTGCCCATGCCGATGAGGCCCATCATATCGACGTGCGCGGGGACCGAGGAGCTTCCCGCGAACTGCGCGTCGCTGTGCATGCGGCCCATCGTGTC
>UQVV01000275.1 GCA_900544635.1 uncultured Cloacibacillus sp.
CCTCGCTAAGGCCCGCCGCTTTTCTGCGCGTTTATATGGGATTAGTTGCAACCGTGCGGCGTATGTCCGCAGCCGCGGCATTCGCCCTGCGGCGCGCCGTCGTGATGTCCGCACTCGTGGGCTCCGTGGTCGTGGTGATGGCACTCGGCCGACGGGTCGTCGTGCAGCTTGCCTTCGAGGTAAAGCTTTACGGCTTCGTCGACGGGGCCGCTGACGCCCGATATGAGCTCGATGCCCGCCGCGGCGAGGACGTTCTTCGCGCCGCCGCCGATGCCGCCGCAGATGAGCAGGTTTACGCCGTTGGCGCGCAGCAGGCCGCCGAGCGCCGAGTGGCCGCTGCCCTCCGCGTCGAGCGTCCTGTGCAAGGCGACCGCGCCGCCCTTTATCTCGTAGAGCTCGAACCAGCGCGTGTGTCCGAAATGCTGGAAAATCTGCCCGTCTTCCATCGTTACCGCTATTATTCCGTCTTTCATCATCGTTTCGTCCTCCGTTTCCGAATTTGCCTCTGTATCTGAAATTCCGCAGCCTCCGCGCACGAAGCGGCAGCGCGAGCATCTCGCGCGCCCGCCGCATATCCGCTCCGCGGGGCTGAAATTGCCTCCGCCTATATGTATCGCCTTGCCGGAGCAGAGCGCGTCCGCGACCTTGCGCCGCGCCGAGTAGACTATGCGCTGGAGCGTGCCGCGCGAGACGCCCATCGACTGCGCCGCGGCGCTCTGGTCCGCGCCCTCGAGGTCGCAGAGCCGCAGGCTCTCGAGCTCCTCGACGGTGAGGCTCACGGCCCCTTCCGCGCCCTCGGTCGAAAATCTCCGCGCCCGCGTGTCGCAGCAGACGCGGCGGCATTTTGTGATTCCGGCCAAATCCATCGCCTCCGCCCTTTCGCGCATATAATAGTGTGCATATGCACGCTTGTCAAGAAGCGCGTGCCGCGACGGATGCCGCGCCGCCGTTTCGCCGGATTACGGACGCCGCGGCGATTCGCGGCGCGCGCGTGAAATTTCCGCGCCGGCGCACGCCGCGCGTTTTTCCGAAGGCTGCGCCGTTTCGCGCTTCGCGGTGATAAAATATGAAAAAAAATTTCCGGAGAGTACGCTATGGAAGAGTTCAACCTTGTAGGCTTTGCGCTTTACGTTTTCGCCTCGGCTTTTACGCCTGGGCCGAACAATATACTTTCGATGTCGGCGGCGGGGCGCTACGGCATCGCGCGCGCGTGGCGCGTGCTCGTCGGCGTATTCGCGGGCTTCATAATAGTCATGCTGCTCTGCGCGCTCTTCTCGGTCGCGCTCGCGTCGCTCGTGCCTAAGATTATGCCGTTCATGGAGTGGGCCGGGGCGGCCTACATTCTCTGGCTCGCGTGGAAAACGTGGCGCTCGTCGGACGCCGCGGACGGCGAAAGCGACGTTGACTGCGGCTTCTGGGCCGGCTTCGTGCTCGAGTTCGTGAACGTGAAGATTATGCTCTACGGCGTGACGGCGCTGACCTCGTTCGTCATGCCCGCCTTCGACTCGACCGCCGCGGTCGCGGCCTTCGCGGTGCTGCTCGCCGCGATAGGCTCCGTCGCGAACTGGACGTGGGCGCTCTTCGGCGTGCTGTTCCAGCGCGCGCTGCGGAACCACGGCAGGCTCTTCAACGCGATTATGGCGCTGCTGCTCGTCTACTGCGCCGCCGGAATCCTACTCTAAAATCCGAGCTGCGCTATAACGAAGGCCGAGGCGATGGAGGCCGCCATGACGGCGACGACGTTGCCGCTGTACCAGCCCGCTATGAAGGCCGCTATAGTGCCAGCGGCGGAGCTGTAAAAGCCGCCGGTCGCGAAAAGGCAGTCGGGGAAGGTTATCGAGCCGATGACGGCGAAGGGCATGTAGCCGAGCACCGCGGAGACCAACGGCGGCAGCTTCCGCCCCGCGAGCAGGAAGGGCGGCAGCACGCGCGAAGGCGCTGTCGCGAGCATCATCATTATGAAAAGGTAGATAAGTTCCGGCCTCACGCGGTTTCCTCCTTCTCAGGCGGGAAGAGCAGCGCGCCGAAGAGCGCCGCGCCGCCAGCAGAAATCATTATCGCGACGCCCTTGTTGAGCTCGGAGAGCACGGGCGCGAACTTAAACAGCGTCGAGAGCGCCATCGCCGCGAGCGTGACGGCGAGCGCGGCGCGGCTCTTCCGCGCAGACGGTATTATCAGCGCTATGAAGAGCGCGTATATCGCTATCCCCATGCTCGCACGCAGCGCGGGCGGCAGCGCCGAGGTGCCGAGCCAGCCGCACACGGTCAGGACGTTCCACGTGATATATATCGGAAGCTGAAGCCCCCAGAGGAAAGGAACGCTCACAGCGCCGCCGCCTTGCAGCGACGCGACGCTGAAGCTTTCGTCGGTCAGGAAAAAGAACAGCGCGGCCTTGCAGAGCGGGTTGCCGCCGCCCTTCATGCGCCGCGAGAGCGACGAGCCCATCATGATGTGGCGCGCGTTGAGCAGCGCCGTCGCGAGCACGATGTCCGCCGCGGGCGCGCCCACGGCGAGAAGGTTGAGCGCCGCGAACTGGCTGGCCCCCGCGAAGACTATCAGCGACATCATCAGGCTTTCCCACACGGAGAAGCCCGCGGTCTCGGCGAGTATGCCGAACGCCGCCCCGCTCGGTATCATGCCCGTTATGACGGGCAGGCTCTTGCGCGCTCCGCGGAGAAATTCCGCCGCGCGGCCTCCGTCGTCCATCTTACGCCCTCCCATGCGCG
>UQVV01000276.1 GCA_900544635.1 uncultured Cloacibacillus sp.
GGACGCCGAGCTTTTCGCGGAGCGCCTTGAGGTCTTCGTCGATATAGTACATCTGGAGACGCTGGGCCACTTCGTTGCGCGCTTCGTCAAACGTAAGCTGCTTCGCGGGGCGGCGCTCGAGCACTTCAAAGACGTGCCAGCCGAGGTCGGTCTTGACGGGAGCGGAGAGCGACTTGAGCTGCGCCTTTTCTATCTCCGACGCGAGCGGCTCCGGCATCATGCCCTTTTCGACCCAGCCGAGGTCTCCGCCGCGCGCGGCGGTCGTCGTGTCGCGGCTGAATTTCGCGGCGGTCTTGACGAAGTCTTTGTTTTTATAAATATCGAGTATCGCGTCGGTGGCTCCGCTCTCCGTATTTGTCAGGATGTGGCGCACGTGCGCGCCCTCGGCCTGCACGAACTCGTCCTTGTGCGAATTGTAGTAGTCCTTCATCGCCTTTTCGCTCATGTCCCATTTCTGGCTGCGCTCGTTGATGTACGCCTCAACGAGCAGCTGTATCCTCTGCCATTTCAGCTTGAAGGCGATGTCCTCGCGCTCCGTCAGTCCGTCGAGGCGCGCGCCCTCGGCGAAGAGCATCGTGTCCGCCATCTGGTTCGCCATCTCGGTTCTGTCGGCGAGCGTCGACTGCGTGAGCATGAGGCCGACCATCATGATGTTGCCGTTTGCGGAGCTCTGGAGAAGCTGGAGCATCTCCCTGTCGCTCAGAGTTTCATTGCCTACCGTGACGACGGTCTTCGCTTCCGGCGTCTCGCTCTGTTCCTCGGCGAAGCCTGAGGCGGCAAAGGCCGTGACGCAGAAAGCGGCCATTACCGCCGCGGCGATTTTTTTCTTTCCAAACATAAAGAATCCCCCTCGATGTGCAATTAGTCTTTTGACGCGGATATGCTAGCATAAAAAAAAGAATCCGAGAAGGTGGGCCTCCCCGGATTCTTCGCGCGTTTTCCGCCGCGCCGTTAAATTTTCGTAAATTCGAGCTTTTCTCCGTCCGACGAGACTTTTATCCTGTCGCCGGCGCTGAGCTCGCCTTCAAGCAGGCGGTTCGAGATTTCGTCTTCGACCATACGCTGTATCGTCCTGCGCAGCGGGCGCGCGCCGTACTTCGGGTCGTAGCCCTTGTCGAGGATGAATTTTTTCGCGCTCTCGTCAGCCGCTATCTCGACGCCGTTTTCGCGCGCGCGCTGTTCGACTTCGCCGAGCATTATATCGACGATGCGAAGCAGCTCGTCCTTGCCGAGCGGGTCGAATACGAGTATCTCGTCTATCCTGTTGAGGAACTCCGGACGGAAAGCCTTGCGCGCCGCCTCGGTGACGGTCTCGCGCATTTTGCGCCTGTCCGCCGCCGCGGCCTCCTCCGCCCCGCCGAAGCCGAGCGCGCGCGTGCGCATGTTCTCCGTCACGCCGACGTTGCTAGTCATTATCACGACACAGTTGCGGAAGTCGCTGACGTGGCCCTTGCCGTCCGTCAGACGCCCGTCCTCCAGGAGCTGGAGCATGACGTTGAAGACGTCGGGATGCGCCTTTTCTATTTCGTCGAAGAGCACGACGGAGTACGGGCGGCGGCGTATCGCCTCCGTCAGCTTGCCGCCCTCCTCGAATCCTACGTACCCGGGCGGCGCGCCTATGAGCTTAGCCGCTTCGTGGCGCTCCATATATTCGCTCATGTCTATCCTTATCATCGCCTCTTCGCTGCCGAAGAGGAATTCCGCGAGCGACCGCGCTAGCTCCGTCTTTCCGACGCCGGTCGGGCCGAGGAAGAGGAAGCTGCCGACTGGGCGCTTCGGGTCCTTCATTCCGCTTCTCGCGCGGCGCACGGCGCGCGCTACTGCGTGGAGCGCCTCGTCCTGCCCGACGACGCGCTTTCTCAGCTCGTCCTCCATGCGCAGCAGGCGGCGGCTTTCCTCCTCCGTGAGCTGCGTCACGGGGATTCCGGTGCTTTCTGCTACTATTTCGGCGATCGCCTCGGCCGTGATTTCAGGCTGGATTTTGTTCTGTTTCTCCGTCCATTCTTTGCGCCACTGCTCGCTCTGCTCCTTCGCCTTGCGCTCCTCGTCGCGCAGGTAGGCGGCTTTCTCGAACTCCTGCGCCGCGGCGGCCTCTTCTTTTTCTTTGCGGAGGTCGTCGATGCTTCTTTCGAGGGCTTTGAGCTCGTCGGGAGCTTCGAGCGTCTTTATGCGCGCCCGCGCCGAGGCTTCGTCTATGAGGTCTATCGCCTTGTCGGGGAGGAACCTGTCGGTGACGTAGCGTTTCGAGAGCGACGCCGCCGCTTCGAGCGCCGCGTCGGTTATGCGCACGCGGTGGTGCTGCTCGTATCTTTCGCGCAGCCCCTTGAGTATCAGCACCGTCTCCTCAACAGATGGCTCGTCCACCTGCACGGGCTGGAAGCGCCGCTCAAGCGCCGCGTCCTTCTCTATGTACTTGCGGTATTCGTTTATCGTAGTCGCGCCGATTACCTGGAATTCGCCGCGCGCGAGGCTCGGCTTCAAGATGTTCGCCGCGTCCACCGCGCCCTCGGCTCCGCCCGCGCCGACTATCGTGTGTATCTCGTCTATGAAGAGGATTATACCCTTCGTCTCGCGTATCTCCTTTACAAGCCGCCTCATGCGCTCCTCGAACTCGCCGCGGTATTTCGTCCCAGCGACGAGGTTCGCGACGTTGAGCTGCATGACACGCTTGCCCTTGAGCACCTCCGGAATGTCGCCGGAGAATATCCTCTGCG
>UQVV01000277.1 GCA_900544635.1 uncultured Cloacibacillus sp.
AGCGGATTGCGGCACATCGAATACGGGCCGGAGGTTATCAGTTTGTCGGTCTTGTAGCCCGCGATGTAGAGCGCGCACCAGAGGCGCCCGACAGTCGCAATTCCGACCAAGGTGCAGCCCGCCAGCATCATTACCCCCGGTATCGCCGGATACGTCCATTCAAGGGCGTTGTTCGAAAAGGCGAAGACGAGGATAAAAATCACGGCAAGCGCCTGCGACAGCTTCGTCCTGTAACGTTCTATAAGCTCCATCATTTTACGTCACGCTTCTTTCTCTTAGTTTCCGTCCTTTCAGCGTAACACAGAAACGTAAAATGAGCGCAGGACAACTAGCCGTGCGAGCGTAACAGTAATGTAACAGTTTGCGTCGCGCCGCGAGCGCTAAATCCCCAGCAGCCGCCGCGCGTTGCCGCCCGTTATCAGCTCTTTTTCTTCGGCGCTGATGCCGAGGCTGTCGATGAACTCGAGCTCATGCAGCGGCAGATGCCACGGGAAGTCGCTGCCGAATAGTATCTTGTCCGCGCCGTGCATGCGGATCATCTTTTCCATCGTCGCCCTGTCCATCCACGGGTCGGCGGTGTAGGCGGTGTCGAAGTACAAATCGGCCTTGCCGGCAAGCTGCTCCATCACTTCGTTCTGAATGTGCAGGCCGCCCATGTGCGCGGCGACTATCTTGATGCCTGGGAAGTTTTTCAAGATGTGCAGCAGCATCCGCGGAGAGCAGCGCTCTTCGTCGCGGTAGGTCGCGTCCCATCCGGCGTGGAAGACGACCACGAGGTTCAGCGCGCGGATGAGGTCGTACATCGGCATCGCGCTTTCGAGGTCCGCGTCGACGCGCTGGAGCGCGGGATGGAATTTCACGCCTTTGAGTCCTTCGTCGGAAATCTTCCAAATATATTCCAGGGCGCTCTCCGAGCCGGGTACGACCGAGCCGAAGGAAATGAACGGGTCTTTATCTGTCTCCTTTGCAAATTCCAGCACGTGCCTGTGCTGGCTTTCCTTCGTCGCTATGTGCAGCAGGACGCTCCTGTCTATCCCGGCGCTCTTCATCGCCGCGCGCAGGTCGGAGACCGCCGCCTCGGACGAATATGGTACGCCGCTCTGCTCGCACAGTTTCAGCATCGCGGGATGCGCAAGCTTATCGGGGAACACGTGAGTATGAAAATCTATAATCATGCAAAAAACTATACCACGTTTTCGCGCCAACGGCGCAGCCGCGCGGGAATTTTTTACGCGGCTGTTGTAATATAATGCGGTACGAAGAATTCCGGCTCGGAGGTGTCGCTTTGCAGATAATCATGGCTTTATTGCTCGACGCGGTTTTCGGGGACCCGCGCGGTATTCCGCACCCCGTCGCGGGCATCGGGCGGCTGATAAGCTTTTACGAGAAATTTTTCTACGGGCGCGGCGGCTCAAAGGCTGGCGGAGCTATGCTCTGCGCCGCGGTGCTCGTCACCGTCGGCGCGGCGGTGTCTCTCGTCCTGTCGTTCGCGGCCTTCATAGGCGAGTGGGCATACGCGGCGGTCAACATCTACCTGCTCTACGCGGCGATAGCCTTCAAGTCGCTCAAGGACGAATCCGCTCCCGTCGCGCGGCTGCTCGCGGAAGGAGACATCGAAGGCGCGCGCCGCCAGGTCGGGCGCATCGTAGGACGCGACACGGACAGGCTCTCCGAGGGCGGCGTCGTGCGCGCGGCGGTCGAGACGATAGCGGAAAGCTACATCGACGGCATAGTTTCCGTGCTTTTCTACATGGCGCTCGGCTCGCTCTGCGGACATGCCGCGCTCTTCGCGTGGCTCTTCAAGGCCGCGAGCACGATGGATTCGATGATAGGCTACGACGACGAGCGCTATCACGATTTCGGCTGGGCGGCGGCGAAGCTCGACGATGCGCTCAACTTCATCCCCGCGCGCCTCGGCGGCGTCATAGCGGTCGCGGCGGGCGCGCTCGCGAACATGGACTACAAGCGCGCGTGGCGCATATTCCTGCGCGACAGGCGAAACCACAAGAGCCCGAACAGCGCGCACGGCGAGAGCGTCTTCGCGGGGCTGCTCGGCATACAGCTCGGCGGCGGCGCGTTTTACGGCGGCGAGTGGGAACCGCGGCCCACGCTCGGCGACGACCTGCGCGAGCCGGAGCCGGACGACATCTTCCGCGCGCACTACATTCTCAACATCTCGGTCGCGATATGCGCCGTCCTGATTTTCGCGATAAGGTAGAAAAATAATGGAATTCCGCGCGCACGGGGCGAACCCCGAAAAGCTCTACGCCGCCGCGGGCCTTCCGACGCCCGCGAAACTTTACGACTTCAGCACCAACACCAACGCCGTGCCGCAGCGCGGCGGCTTCGTCCCCGACCTGCGCGCCGCGCTCGAGGACTACCCCGACGGCGACTGCCTCGCGCTGCGCGAGGCGCTCGCGCGCGAGTTCGGCGCGCCGGCAAAAAACATATTGGTTTCGAGCGGCTCCAACGAGGCCATCTACATAATCGCGTCCTACGCGGCGGCGTGCGAAAATCTCATCCTCCAGCCCGTCTACGGCGAATACAAAAAAGCGCTCGACGGCTACGGCGCGCGGACGCGGAACATATTTTCGCTCGCGGAGGCCGAAGGCGCGCGCGGAGCCGCCGTCTGGCTCTGCAACCCCTGCAACCCGACCGGCGCGCTGATGATCTCCGTATCCAACTGGGCGGCGAGAGCGGCGGCGAAGGTCGTC
>UQVV01000278.1 GCA_900544635.1 uncultured Cloacibacillus sp.
CCTCGAATCAAATTTTTTCAGCATCGCGCACGGCGCGGCGATGTCAAAAAGTTCATCATTTATTGATGTGCAGCTTCTCTTTTATTTTTCGTGCTTAATTTGCTTCCTGTAACTTGATTGTTATTATATTGAAACATAAAAATGCGTCAAGAGAAAATATAAAAATATATGTTTTATATTGAAACAACATTTTTCTATTTTTTGAAATATCGTCTAAACATCTGTGTCATCTATGCTGTTTCAATATTAAAATATGTTGGAGTCATTGAACGCCGGGAGACGTAGTGTCGCGGCATATGTATCTTTCGCGCGATGAGGAGAGATGAGATGAAGAAAATAAAAATTCTGGCGGTCGCGCCTTATGCCGGAATGAAGGAGCTGATGAACTCCGTCGCTGCGCGCCGCTCCGACATCGAGCTGACGGCGCTCGTCGGCGACATGCAGGACGGGCTGAACGCGGCGGCGCGCGCGCTCGAGTCCGGGGATTTCGACATCATAGTGTCGCGCGGCGGGACGGCGGAGCTTTTGAGCCGCTCCGTCAGCCTGATGACGCTCGACATAACGGTGACGCTCGGCGACATCCTCCAGGCCGTCAAGCTCGCCGAGAACTACAAGGAAAAATTCGCCGTCGTAGGCTTCTCGGGCATTACGGGCCCCGCCGCCGTCCTGTGCCGCCTGCTGAACTACGGCATAGAGGTCTGCCCCGTTCACGAGGGGGCGGAGGTCAGGCCGCTGCTGAACCGGCTGAAGATAGAGGGCTGCACGATGGTCGTCTGCGACAACATCACATCCGTCGTCGCGCGCGAGGCGGGGCTGAGCGCCGTGCTCGTCACCTCCGGCGAGGCGAGCATACAGGCGGCCTTCGACCAGGCTGTGAAGCTCTGCCGCAGCAACTCCGTGCTTCGGACGCAGAACCGCCTCTACGTGCAGGCGCTGCGCGCCGTCGGAAAGAGCGTCATACTCGACGAGAACGGCGGCGTCGTATTTTCTACGCTTGAGGATACGAGCGCCGCGCTCTCCGAATTTATCGCGTCGGCCTCGGAGACGGCGCTGAGGGACGGCGAATGCCTCGCCGAGAAAAATATAGAGGGAATGACGGTGCGGCTGCGCGCGGAGCGTTTCGCGGCGAACCAGGAAAATTACGCCGTAGTTACCGTGACGAAGGAGCCGCCGCTGACCGCGCTGCGCGAGGGCTGCGTCACCGTCCTCAACAGAAACGACACGCTTCGCGAGCAGTTCAACCACTATTACGGCACAAACGCCGGCAACCTGCGCAGCATGGTGCAGAACTACAGCGTATACCCGCTGCCCGTCGTCATAGCGGGCGAGAAAGGCACGGGCAAGAACTCCGCCGCGAACTACATCTACCAACACGGGCTCTTCTCGCAGAACCAATATTACGTCATAGACTGCGCCAGGATGACGGAACGCGGATGGCAGTCGCTCGTGAGGAACTCCGCCTCGCCGCTCTTCACGGCGAAGACGACGGTTTACATGAACGACGTAGGCGCGCTGACGCCGCAGCAGGCGGAGGAATTTTTCGCCTTCTGCGAAAACGCCGGGCTTGCGAAGCGGCTGAAGCTGATTTGCTCGATAATCACGAACGACGGCGACGGCGGAGACGCCGCGGAGCTCTGGGCTAAGCGGCTCGGCGGCGTGGTCTTCTTCCTGCCGCCGCTGCGCTGCCGCAAAGAGGACGTCGCGAGCCTCGCGGCGCTCTACATCAGCCAGCTCAACCAGGAGCTCGGAAAGCAGATATCGGGCTTCGAGCCCGAGGCTCTCTCAATGCTCGAAAACTTCGCGTGGCCGCGCAACCTGGACCAGTTCCGCCGCGTGCTGCGCGAGCTCGCCGTCACGACCTCCGACTTCTATATACAGAAGGAATCCGTCAAAAACGCGCTGTGGAAGGAAAATATAGAAATCCCCTCGTCGAGCTCCGCGAACATAGACCTGAGCGGCACGCTCGACAAGATAACGAACGACGTCGTGCGCATTGTGCTTGCGCAGGAGAACGGCAACCAGAAGCGCGCCGCCGAACGGCTCAAAATCGGCCGCAGCACGCTCTGGCGAATGCTCAAGAACGACGCGAAGGATTAAGCGGAAAATTTATAAGGCGGCGGACTTTTTACAAAGCTTCCGCCGCCTTACGTTTTGCCGCATTGACTGACCGGCGAGCCGCCGTTTTTCGCGTGGCCGCTAGCGGTTGAGATATTTCACAGCGTACGGACAGACGACGAAGCATTTGCCGCAGAGGTCGAAGTCCAGGCCGGTGCGGGATTGCATCAGTTCGAGCTGTTTGTTCATGCATTTTCCGGCGTTTACTATTTCGTCGCGGTCGGTCGCGGGCGTCCATGCTTGGCCGCTGAGGGCCTGCGCGGGGCAGGCGGAGACGCAGGCGCGGCATTCGCCGCAGCGCGGTTCGAGCAACGGCTGCGCGCAGTCGAGCGGAGCGTCGGTGAGCAGCGTCGATATGCGCACGGCAGCCAATAGCGGGCTCCGGTCAGTAGCCGTAACGTGGGGATTCCGCCCGCGCAAAGAACTCGAAGAGAACGGAGCGATGTTTGTCATCGACCGACCGGAACAACTGCTGGAGATCGTCAGGACGGAATAATACATCTGTGTATTCAATACGAAGAGGCCCCCGGTCCCGGGGGCCTCTTCATTTCTTTCGTTCCAAATAGTCCGTTATCTAAACC
>UQVV01000279.1 GCA_900544635.1 uncultured Cloacibacillus sp.
GACGGATTTTCTTCGCAGAGGTTAAAGAGGCAGCTTCGTTCGGCGTGCAGACGACGAAATCGAGACCGCCGGCGGCGAGGTCCTGAAGCGACGGGGCCGCGCCGTCATTGGGAACCCATACGATATCGGTGGCTTTCAGCCCTTCGGCCTGGAGCATACCGGCGGTGCAGAGATGCCACATGCCGCCCTGGGATGAGCCGGAGGCTTTGAGCTTTCCGGGGTTCGCCTTTATCGCTTCGACGAGCGCTTTCATGTCTTTGTACGGCGAATCTTCAGCGACGAGCACCGCTCCGCCGGTGGAGACGATAAGCGCTATCGGGGTGAGGTCCCTGTAAGTCAGCTCGGTCAGTCCGGCCCAATGCATCATGTTGAGCTCGCACTCGATATCGCCGAGCGTATATCCGTCAGGCTCGCCCTGAGCTATCGCGGTGTGTCCGACGACGCCCTGGCCGCCGGTGCGGTTGATGCAGTTGACGCGTACGCCGAGGATGTCTCCCATAATCTTAGCGACAAGGCGCGCGTTGAAGTCGGTCCCGCCGCCCGTGGCGAACGGGATGAGCATCGTGAACGGCTTCTCCTTGGGCCACGCCTCGGCCGCTTCCGCGCGGACTCCGCCGGCCGCGAACACACCGATCGCTACAGCCATCATCACAGCAACTAGTTTCTTGAACATCAATGAAACCTCCTTCGTATTTTATGGGAAAGGATTTTCCCGTGAAACCGTGTTAGTTTTCCGCCACGTATTTGGCCAAGTGATGCTCGACAAAATACCCGGCTTTTTTGGGGTCTCTTTCTCTTATCGCCTCGACGATTTTTGTATGCGCCTCGACGGTGGAGTCAAGGAGCCCCAGGTCTTCTTTGTAGCGCTTCCACATGTGGGTGTCGGCCTTTGCGAGCAGCCCTCTGCTTATTTCCAGGATTTCCCCGTTGTTGGCGGCTTCGGCTATCGCGAGGTGGAAGGCGCTGTCGATGTCGAAGAATAAATTGATATCGTTCGCTTTGAGCGCGCGCTTGGAGCTTTCAACGAGCTCTTCCAGCTTCGCTATCTGCTCCGGCTCCGCGCGCCTCGCCGCCATGACGGCGACGGAGGGCTCGAGGACCATTCTCGCCTCGAGAGCCTCGAACGAGCCGTTTACAGTTTCCGTGTCCTCGAGGAATTTTTCGAGGATGCTTCTCGGCCCGAATTTGCTGTAAAGCGCGTCGTCCGAGATATAGGTGCCTTCGCCCGGGACGCGGACGATGATGCCCATGATTTCAAGCGCCGACAGCGCTTCGCGCACGGAGGTGCGGCTGATGTCGCTCTGCTTGACTATCTCGAGCTCGTTCGGGAGCTTGTCGCCCGGCTTCAGCTCTCCGGCTTCAAGCAGCGCGAGTATCCTTTTGACGATAATTGCGGGCTTTTTTGTAGAATCTTGCTTTGGAAACAGCTCTTCCATTCTTCACACCTGCCCTGCACTCTCATGTTATGTATGACATAGTATGTATTTTGTGATTAGTTTATCATGAATACATGCTTTGTCAACGGACCAACACCGTTATAAAAATGCGGCCCCCGCTTTTATGCAGGAGCCGCATCGTTTGTCCTTTGCGCGAATCTTAGCCGGTCGGGCTTAATTCCCCATCATCATAAGTCCGAAGACCTTCGCTTCGTTCAGCATGTGTTTGATTTCGATGTGCTCGTTCGGCATGTGGGCGCAGTCGATTTCCTGGCACCAGACGGCGGCGGGGATTCCGGCGCGGCGGAAGAAGGCTCCGCAGGTCGCGCCGCCGACGCCGCCTATTTTCGGCTTCATGCCTGGGTAGACTTCGGCGAGGGCCGTAAGCAGCGTGCGGACTACGTCGTCGCTTTCTTTGGTCGGAGCGGCGGCCTGTTCCATCTGCGGGAATTTGCAGGTTATTTCGACTTTGAATTTCTCCTTCGCCTTCTTTACCTCCGCGTCTACGATTTTCGTAACTTCCTCAAGCGGCACGGAGGGCAGGACGCGGCAGTCGAAGCTGAATACTTCGCGGCCCGGCACGGTGTTTATGTTCGCGACGTTCGCGCGGCGGCGCGTCGGCTCGAAGGTCGACTCGGGCGGGTCGAAGAGGCCGTCGCGCTCCGGGAAGGCCGCGTGCAGCGCCTCGTCGAGCGCGACGGAGAGCGCGTTCGCGGCGCGGCAGGCGTTGTTGCCGAGGTGCGGCGTGCTGCCGTGGACCTGTTTGCCCTCGACTGTGAATTCCATCCAGCAGACGCTCTTTTCCGCGACTTCGACGAAATCGGCGTTCTCGTTGCCCATGTCGGGGACTACGACGAGGTCGTTCCCGGCGAAGAGTCCTTTCTTGAGCAGGTGGCATATTCCGTACTCGCTGCCCATTTCCTCGTCGGCGACGAAGGCGAGGCAGACCTCGTATTCCGGCGTAACGCCGAGCTCCTTCAGCGCGCAGAGCGCGTAGAGCGACGCGACGAGCTCCTGTCCGTTGTCGCTGGTTCCGCGTCCGTAGATGCGCCCGTCCTTGATTTCGGCCTTGAACGGGTCGGTGTGCCACAGCGAGCGCTCGCCCTCGGGCACTACGTCCATGTGCGCGACTATCCAGAGGCGGCGCGTCGTGCGCCCCGGGAAGCGCACGACGAGGTTCGGACGCTCGCCGCCCGCCGCCTTCGGGTCGGGCAGCGCGTAGGTGCTTACGTCGCAGAGGCCGAGCTCTTTGAGCTTCTT
>UQVV01000280.1 GCA_900544635.1 uncultured Cloacibacillus sp.
CGGCGTCGTGCTCGGCGACGCGGCGGTGCGCAACCCCGGCCTCGTGCGCGAGGCGGCGGCGGTGTTCGGCCGCGGCGGCGTCACCGTCGCGATATGCGCGCAGCGGCGCGGCGAGGGTTACTGGGAGGTCTGCACCGAGGGCGGCGCGAAGGCCGAACGCATGGACGCCTACGGCTGGGCGCTCGCGGCGGAATGGCTCGGCGCGGGCGAGCTGCTGCTCGTCAGCATGGAGCGCGGCGGCCGCGTCAAGCCCTGCGACGCGGACTTCGTGAAGCTCATCGCCCCGGCCGTAAACGTGCCCGTCGCCTCCGCCTGCGGAGCCGCAGACTGCCGCGAGCTCTACGGCCTGCTCTCGTGCGGCATGGCCTCGTCGGTCGTCTCTTCGACCCTCTTCCGCCGCAGCGAGACCTCGATACTGACGCTCAAACGCTTCCTCAGCACGATGGGGCTGAGCGTGAGCGGCGCGGAAGAGCTGCTCTGCGGCGACGTTTCAGCCGAAGCGCCGGAGCTCCGCCTCTGCGCCGAGGCGTAAAAAACCGTCCCTACAACGCTTTCAAGGCCGCCGTCCTTTGCGGGCGCGCGGCCTTTTGTATGCCCGCGCGCGAAAGGGTGCGCCTTTGTAATATAATTGTCGCATGACGATTTTTTTCGGAGGGGGCGGAATTTTATGACGAAGCGCGCGCTTTGCCTGCTTGCCGCCGCCGCGGCGCTTCTCTGCTTCGCGGCGCTTTTCGTCTTGCGCTCGGGCGGCGGCGCGGAGCCCGCCGTCTCCGAGAATTTCCGCCTCGGCACCTTCGTCCGCCTCTCTCTCTACGACTGCGGGAACGCGGACGAAGAGCTCGCGAAGGGCGACGAGCTTATAAAATCCCTTGAAAACCTCTTTTCAGTCAACATTCCTACGTCGGACATCGCGCGCCTGAACGCGGCGGGCGGCGCGTGGACGCGCATAGACGCGCGGACGGCGGAGCTGCTCGAAGCCTCGCTCGCGCTCGCGGAGCTGACGGGCGGAGCTTTCAGCCCCGCGCTCGGCGGCGTGACGGCGCTGTGGAGGATAGGGACGCCCGAGGCGCGCGTGCCGTCGGACGGAGAGATAGCCGAAGCGCTGAAATATACCGACTATTCGAAGATAGAGCTGCGCGTCGAAGACGGCGCGCATTTCGCGCGTCTGCCGCGCGGCATGAGGCTCGACCTCGGCGCGATAGCGAAGGGCTGCGTCGCCGACGCGCTGAAGTCGCGCTTCGCCGCGGACGGCGTGCGCCGTGCGATGATAGACCTCGGCGGCAATCTCGATTTCGTGGGCGAGTCGCCGCGCGGCGGGCCGTGGCGCGCGGGGCTGCAGCAGCCGGAGAGGCCGCGCGGAGAGTATTTCGGCATAATCGAGGCCGAGGATGTCTCCGTCGTCACCTCCGGCCCCTACGAGCGATATTTTGAAAAGGACGGCGTGCGGTATCATCATATAATCGACCCCGCGACGGGCCGCCCCGCGCGCTCGGGGCTGTCGTCGGTCACGGTCATAGACGCGAACTCCGCGCGCGCCGACGCGCTCTGCACGGCGCTCTTCGTCATGGGCTCGCGCCGCGCGCCGGAATTTCTCAGGAAGCACGGCTATATAAAGGCCGTCCTTGTGACGGACGATAAAAAAGTAATAATCACCCCTTCTGTTGAAAAGATATTCCGCCTCACGGACGAGAGCCTCGCGCTCTCCGTCATAGGAGCGGGCGAATGAAACGGCTTGACCGCGCCGCGGCGCTGATTACGGCTGCGGGGCTCGCGCTCTGCGCGCTTCTCGCCTTCGTCTATAACGGCGCGCTCGATTCGCCGGAGGTTGAAATTGTCATAAACGGCGAGGTCGTCGAGCGCCTTTCGCTCGCGGGCGAGCCGCGCGACATAACGGTGCGCGCGGGAGGCGGCTTCAACGTCGTGCGCGTCGGGGAGGGGCGCGCCGCGGTCGTCTCCGCGGACTGCCCCGACCGGACATGCGTGAAAAACGGCGAAATTTCGCGCCCCGGCGAGGGCTCCGTCTGCCTGCCGCACAAGCTCGTCGTCCGCGTGACCGGCGGCCGCGGCGGGGAAGTGGACGCGGTGAGCCGCTGATGAAGACGCGCCGCCTAGTCCTCACGGCCCTGCTGACCGCCTGCGCGCTCGCCGTGAATCTCGCGGAAAGCGCGCTTCCGATGCCCGCGCCCGGAATCAAGCTCGGCGCGGCGAACGTATTCTCGCTCGCGGCGCTCGTCCTCATGGGCGCGCGCGAGGCCTTCGCTGTCACGCTGCTGCGCGTCTCGCTCGCGTGGCTCGCGACGGGCAACGTCTTCGCGCTCTTCTGCGGCCTCGCGGGGGGCCTCGCCGCGACAGCCGTCATGACGCTTGCGTATCAACGCTGGCGCGGCGCGCTCTCGCTGCCGTGGGTCAGCGTCGCGGGCGCGTGGGCCTTCAACATAGGGCAGGTCGCCGTCGTCTCGTTCATAGTCGGCGACCCGCGCGTCGGCCTCTACATACTGCCGCTCTTCGCCGCCGGAAGCGCGGCGGGCTGGGCCGTCGGCTGGCTCGCCGGTAAAATCTGCGCGCGGCTCGGAAACGGCGGCTTATAAGAAAGGATTTGAAAAAAATGAAAATATAGAGGTTGTTATAAGACCTGAAGATATAAAAATGGTAGAACCAAATGAAGGGATGCTAAAAGGTATAGTTACATCTA
>UQVV01000281.1 GCA_900544635.1 uncultured Cloacibacillus sp.
GGTTTTACGCCTATGCCTTTGAGCGCGGTGATGAGCGCCGCAGTGCCGCTTGATACTGCGAGCGCGTATTTCGAGCCGGTTATCGCCTTCGCAGCGTTTTCAAACTCTTCGGCCCTGTACACTCCGCCGCGCAGGTGGTGCGAGCCGTAGCGGTGTATCATCCTCCGCTCTATCACGTCAGCCGCCGCCATTATCTCCTCTTTGCCGAAAATTTCCGTTCCCGCCATCGTCTATCGCTCCTTTATGATGTTGTTGTAGATTGATTCGATATATTCCGCCGTCGCCTTTCCGCGCCAGCCGTCGCCGAAGCAGCTGTGCCAGAGCTTCTCCATGCCGAGCGCGGTCTTCACCATCTTCGGCACGTCGCTCTCGCCGATGCCGTAGTCCGCAGCCTTCGGCCTCCGCCGCCCGTTCGCGGCGAGGAAACGCGTCGTGTCGCCGTAGCCGTCGGGGTATATTTCTTCGAGCGCGCACATCGAAATCGTCACGGCGACGCTGTGCGGCAGGTGCGGCGCGCTGTTGCTGAGGCCGTAGGAAATCGCGTGCGCCGCGCCGACGCGGCCGGAGACGGAGCTGCTGCCGCCGAGCACCGACGCGACGGCGGATTTGACCGCTAGCTCCTCGTCGTAGCGCGTGAGGTCGTGCGACAAAACCTCCTTCGCGAGCGCGAAGCCGAGCGTCGCGTCCTCTATTCCCTCGGGCGCGCTGGTCTTGCTCGTCATTATCTCGTAGTGGTGGAACCAGCAGTCCATCATGGTGTAGAACCTGTTGAATGCGGGCGCGCCGCGCGTCAGCGACGGGTCTATGACGGCGACGGCGGCCTCGGTGAATTTGTTGTTGATGCCGAGCTTCTTCTCCGGGCCGCGAAGCACCGCTATCGGCGTAATTTCCGCGCCGGTCCCCGTCAGCGTCGGCAGCACCCATATGTCCGCGCCCTTCGCCATGTCGAGGCCGTAGCCCTGATAGAACTGCGCCGGCTCGGGGTTCGCGAGGCATATCGCCGTCGCCTTCGCTAGATCCATCGTCGCGCCGCCGCCTATGCCGACGAGCGTGTCCGGCTGCTCGGGCAGCGCCTTTATAAGCGCGCGCAGCGCGTCCACGTCGCCGGTGCGCGGCTCGGAGAAGGTCGCGTCGAAGGCGAAGAGGTTCTTTTCCGCAAAAATGCGCGCGAACTCGCGCTGTCCCGCGAGCGCCTTGTCCGCGACGAAGAAGGGACGCCGTCCCTCGTCCTCGAGCATGCGCAGGAGGTCCGCGACGCCGTCGTCGGAGAGCACGACGCGCGTGCTCACGGGAGTTTTCCACCACGGTTTGAGATTCGTAAATTCTTCGATTGTTTTAGGTGCGTTCATCATATATGTCTCCTTAGCGTAATTTCCGAAAAAAGGCAATAAGCCAACAGCGGGCGCTGTGTTATGCGTCCTTCTCACCGTTTACGGAGCGCGGCGGAAATTACATCACGGAGCGGCGAAGTATTTCGCTATCTTTACGAGGTCGTCTGGGGTGTCTATTTCAATCGTGTCGCGCAGGGCCTCGACGCAGCGTATCGCGCAGCCGCGTTCGAGGACGCGCAGCATCTCGAGGCTCTCCGTCTTTTCGAGCGGAGTCTGCGCCGACTCTGCGAAATCGAGCAGGAAGTCGCGTCTCCAGCCGTAGGGGCCGATGTGCTTGTGCCAGACGCCGCCCGCGTTGCGCGGGTAGGGAATGGGCGAGCGGCTGAAGTAGAGCGCGCGTCCGCGCGCGTCGAAGACGGCCTTGACGACGCTCGTATCCTCGACCTCCTCCATGCGCTCGATGCGCTTCACGAGCAGCGCGAGCATCACGGACGGGTCGGCGTCGAGCGCCGCAACGAGCGGGTCGATCATGTCCGCGCCGACGAGCGGGTCGTCCACCTGGACGTTCAGCACGTAGTCGGAGGGCACGCGCCGCGCGACGTATGCGACGCGGTCGCCGCCGCTCGGCAGCTCGGGCGGCGTCATGACGGCCTCGCCGCCGTGACGTGAGACGAGCTCCGCTATGCGTTCGTCGTCGGTCGCGACTATAACTCTGTCTACGTTGGAACATTTGGAGACGTTTTCCAGTACGCGGACTACGAGAGGGATTCCGGCAATCTCGATCAACGGCTTGCCCGGAAGCCGCGTGCTGGCGTATCGTGCGGGTATCACTGCAAGGGTCTTCATCCCTCTAACCTCCTTCGCGGGCAGCCTATGCAGTGTATGGCCGCGTTTCGCGGCTTTCTCGGCTGCCAAATCTTGGTTAGATGCTGAGAATAATACTAAAGGCTTATTTTGTCAATCAGGAAATTTCAACTTTTTGTCAGTCTGTAACAGTCACGGAAATGGGGGCGTTCTGTCCAGAACGCGGGGCGGCGGAGGAAAAAATAAACGCCGGAGCGTATCCGGCGTTTGCTTATTTTTGCGGTTTTCCCGAAATCGGGCGCTACAGCTCTTCGAGCTCGTAAATAGTCCAGCGCAGCGACTCCGCGCGGCGGCACTCCTTGTAGTCGCCCTTCAGGTAAAGGTCCTTGAACGACGCGGAGCCGCCCGCCTCTATCTCCGTCTTCGCGATGTAGACGTCGCCGAGCTCGCGCCGCCGCCCGTCCACGAAGGCGAGCTGCACCTTCATCTCGTTTTGAACGTTCATCGAACATTGCAGATTATTCATACCCTTCGCTCCTTCCAGACGAATGA
>UQVV01000282.1 GCA_900544635.1 uncultured Cloacibacillus sp.
CCTGCCGTCACCGCCCGCGGCGCGCGCGAACTCGCCGACAGCGGCGAGCAGCCCCTCCGCGCCGGAGTAGACGCGCCCACCCGTCTTGACGCCGCCCTCGGCGGCTGGCGCGGCCTCGCGCGCGGAGGGCGCGGCCGAATCCGCGCCTTCGAGCAGGCCGCGCGAGAGCCACGGCCTTTTTGCGGAATCCTCGCATATCCATTCCAGAAGCCGCGCCGCGAGCGCCTCGCACTCGCCGCAGCCGCCGTCCGAGGCGTTCAGCTCTCCGGCGAGGGCTTCCGGCACGCCGCGCGATTTGCATAGGACGGCGAAGTATGAGCAGAAGCTGCGCAGTATCGGGTCGTCGCTGCGGACGCTGCGTTTGCCGCTGCGGTAGCGCGAGACGGACGAGCCGTCGAGGTTCGCGTAGCGCGCGAGCTCGGCGTTCGAGGTGCCGAAGGAGTCCATGAGCAGCGCGAGTTTCGCGGCTATGCCGACGCGCGCCGCGGGCGCGTGCGTCTCTTGCGGCTTCTTCTCTCGCAGGCCGGAGTCGGGAGCGTTGAGCCACCGCTCGACCGCGTCCGCGGTTTTTTCGTCCGCTCGCGCACCGGCGGCCTCGCGCAGCGCGTTCAGCTCCCTGCCGCCGGGCGCGAGCGCAGCCGCGGCGCGTGACAGCCGCGTCACGGCCCCGCCGCCGCGGAAGGGCGAGTTCTTCGCCGAAAGATAGCGGCAGACGCACGACGGGGCGAGCCCGGCTTCCCTCGCGAGCGCCGTTCCCGTGACGGAGATTATTTCTTTTATCAAGGCAAGTTTTTCGTGAAAAAGCATCGCGGCATCCTCCTGTGCGAAACAATTATCACGTGAACGCGCTGAAAAAACAACGCGGAATTGCGCGCCGCGCGCCAAACGGCAGTGCCGCGCCGCGCGGAGGCGCAATCGATGGCCGCGGCGCAAAAAATCGGGAAGCGCCGCAATGCCTCCCGTTCTTCTCCGTTTTTGCAAAGCTTCCGCCGCTTTACTCGCCGCGCCGTTCCTTCGCGCCAGCGGAATCGCCGAGCGTGCGGCGGAAGGCGCTCATGGATTTCTCGACGGCTTCGTCGAGGCCGTCCGTTTTGCCGGAGCAGAATATTTCGAGTATCTTTCCGTGGTTTTCGAGCGCCGTCTCGTCGAGCATCCCGCTGCTCTTGGTCATGTGCGGGCGGCAGAGCTCCATTATCATCACGCCCGTCTTGATGATGAATTCGTTGCCCGTCGCCTCGAGAATCGCGAGATGGAAATCGCGGTCGAACTCCTCCGCGCCCGGGAGCGACTCGCGCTGCGCGCGGCTCAGCCCCTCGAACGCCTCCCGCGCGCGCCGCTTCAGCTCCTCCGTCGCGCGCGAGGCGGCGAGGCGGATGTAGGCGCGGTCGAAGAACAGGCGGAATTCGTAAAGCTCGTCGGCGCTCGTGCGCAGCAGCATCATGTCGAGCAGCAGCGGGCGCAGAATCTGCGGCCCGACGGAGCGGCGCAGGTACGTCCCGCGCCCCTGCGCGGTCTCTACGACGCCCAGCACCTGCAGCATCTTCACCGCCTCGCGTATGCTCGACTTGCCGACGCCGTAGCGCTCCGCGAGCTCGCGCTCCGAGGGCAGCGCCTCGCCGGGGCGGAACTCGCCGTCCCTTATCGACTCCTGTATGCTTTCGAGTACGAGCTGTGAAAGAGTCCCTTCTCTCTTCAGCGTCATAGCGACCCCTCCCCGCTGCCGCACGCCGGGGCTCGGCGTTGAGAAATAGATATTTTAGTTACGATAATATGATAGCATATAATAGTAATAAATTGTAAAAAAACGTTCCGCACTCGCGCGGAAAAGGCGGGGACTTTGCGCGCGACGGCGGAGCGCAGCGCGGCGGCATAAAAAACGCGCCGCGCCCGCGCCGCACAGCTGCGGCTTGGACGCGGCGCTTTCGCCAAAAATCTGCGAAGCAGCGCAGGCTTTACGACGCGTAGACGACGTACATCTCCGCGCGCTCGCGCTTCCGTTCTATCTCCATGTCGAGGCGCGCGAGCATCCTTTCGCGGTCCTGCGGCAGGCGCCCCTTCGTCCGCACCTCCATGTAGTCATGCAGCCCGTCGTAGAAATCGACGGGAACGGTCAGCAGCTCCAGAAGCCTGCGCTCCTCGAGCATATTTTCGAGCTCCGTCGCGGGGGTGAAGCGTCCGCTCTCGATGTCCGAAAAGAGCGGCGCGCTGCGGTGGATGAATAGCGACGTGTTGACGATCCTGTGCGGGCCGGTCTCGTTCAGAAAGCGAGCCGTCGCCTCGGCGTTCTCGATTCCGCGCCCCGCGCCCGCCGTGCCGCACATTATGTGCGCGCTGTACATAATCCCGGCCTCCCTGAGCCGCGCTATCTGACGGCGCGCCTCTTCGGAATCGTGGTCCTTCCGCATAAACGCGAGCACGTCCTCAAGCCCGCACTCGATTCCGACGTACAGCTCGCTCACGCCGTTATCGCGCAGCGCGCGCAGCTCTTCGCCGCTCTTCTTCGAGACGTTCGTCACGGTCGCGTCCATGCTCACGTCGTAACAATCGGGGAAATATTTGTGGATCAGCGCGAGCACCTCGAGCAGCCGCTCCGCGCTCAGGCCGAACGGGTTGCCGTCGCCGAGGAAAATTTTCTTCGGGCTGCCGCCGAGGTTCTTCA
>UQVV01000283.1 GCA_900544635.1 uncultured Cloacibacillus sp.
GCAACGGCGAGGGGCCGAGCATAGGGATATGCTCCGAGTACGACGCCCTGCCCGGCCTGGGACATGCCTGCGGGCACAACCTGATCGGCGCGATGAGCTACGGCGCGGCCGTCGTGCTCGCGGAGTGGCTCATGCAGTCGGGACACAAGGGCAGCGTCTATCTGCTCGGCACGCCCGCCGAGGAGACGGGACGCGGCAAGCCCGGAATGCTCAAGGCCGGCTGCTTCAAAAACGTCGACGTCGCGATGATGGCGCACCCGATGAAGTCGACGACGCTGATGTCCAAGCTCGTCAACCTCGAAGGCTACGACATAACCTTCCACGGGCGCGCGATGCACGCGGCAGAAGCTCCGTGGAACGGCGTCAACGCGCTCGACGCGGCGGCGATCTTCTACAACGCGGTCGCGATGCTCCGCCAGCAGCTGCGCGACGGCTCGCGCGTCCACATGATAGTCACCGACGGCGGCGACGCGGTCAACATAATCCCCGAGCGCGCCGCGCTGCGCGTCGAGATACGCCACAGCGACTTCAAGTACTTCCGCGAGCTCGTGAACAAAGTCCTCGCCGTCGCGGAGCAGGCCGCGAAAGCCGCCGGCTGCACCGTAGACATAGAAATGTTCGAGCCGCCGATATACTGCATGAAGAACAACAGGCCGATGATAGAGCTCTTCAAGCGCCACATGCTCGACGCCGGCATAACGGAATACGTCGAAGAGGCTGCGACCGGCGGCGGATGCACCGACATGGGCAACGTCAGCCAGGAGGTGCCCTCCATCCACCCGTGGATGAAGATGGCGCGCCCGACCTCCGACGGGCACACGCTCGAGTTCCTCGAAGACGCCGACTCACCCTACGCGATAGAGCAGATGTACAAGGTAATCGGCTGCCTCGCGGAAACCGGCGCGGACATCATAGCCGAGCCGAAGCTGCTCGACGGCATCAAAGCCGCGTTCGCCGCGGAAGACTAGAACGACCGACCGCAGCCGCGCGGAACGCCTTCCTCCGCGCGGCTGATTTTCACAAGCAAAGAGGTGTTACGGACAATGAAGACGATAGCCGAAATTCTGGAGACCAAGAAGGCCGACATGCGCGAGCTTGAAAAATTCCTCTACGACAATCCCGAGATCGAGATGGAGGAATTCAAGGCGAAGGAGAAATTCATCGAGCTGCTTGAAAAAGAGGGCTTCGAGATAGAGAAAGACATCGAGGGGCTGCCGACCGCCTTCGTCGCGCACAAGAGCAACGGCGAGGGGCCGAGCATAGGGATATGCTCCGAGTACGACGCCCTGCCCGGGATAGGCCACGCCTGCGGTCACAACCTCATCGGCGCTATGGGCTACGGCGCGGCGGTGACGCTCGCCGAGTGGCTGCTGAATTCCGATTACAAGGGAAGCGTCTACCTCTTCGGCACGCCGGCCGAGGAGACGGGACGCGGCAAGCCCGGGCTGCTTGAGACGGGCTGGTTCAAAAAGGCCGACGTCGCGATGATGACTCACCCGTCGAAGGAAAACATCGTCACCTCCGGCATGATAAACCTCGAGGGCTACGACATAACCTTCCACGGACGCGCCTCGCACGCGGCGGGCGCGCCGGAGAACGGCGTCAACGCGCTCGACGCGGCGATGATTTTCTACAGCTCCGTCGCGATGCTCCGCCAGCAGCTGCGCGACTGCTCGCGCATCCACATGATAATCACCAACGGCGGCGCGGCGGTCAACATAATCCCAGACAAGACGCAGCTTCGCGTCGAGATCCGTCACGAGGACGTGAAATATTTCCGCGAGCTCGTCGACAAGGTGCTCGGCATCGCGGAATACGCGGCGAAGGCGGCGGGCTGCACCGTCGACGTGGAGATGTTCGAGCCGCCGATCGCCTGCATGAAGAACAACAAGGTGCTCGTCGAGCTCTACAAAAAGCATCTGCACGAGCACGGCATAACGCAGTATATCGAGAACTTCAAGAGCGGCGGATGCAGCGACATGGGCAACGTCAGCCAGGAGATGCCTGCGATACACCCGAGCATGGCGATGGTGCGCCCCGACTCCGACGAGCACACGCTCGAATTCCTCGAGGACGTCGACAAGCCCTTCGCGATAGAGCGCATGTACCTCTTCGCGCAGTGCATGGCCGAGGTCGGCGCGGACATCCTCGCCGAGCCGAAGCTGCTCGACGACATAAAAGCCGATTTCAACAAAGACTAATACTCTCTCTGTTTCCCATCAGCCGAACAGAGGCGGCGGAGTTTTTCCGCCGCCTCTGTTCGTTTATGCATATTTAGTAAACGAGTCAACAACACCAAACACAAAATCGTATTGATTTAGGAGCATCACGCGCAGCCGGCCATAAACAGGCTGTATAATGTTCTACGACGGACTCTCGAGTCAAGGGACCTCGAAGTATGAAGTTTCTCCCAAAAGGGAGGTGAATACCGTGGCCGACCGCTGCGAGAAAGCCTCTCGGAAACGCCGAAGCAAATGGAGACATTTGAAAAAGCGAGAGGGACGCGACTTCACCACCCCGGTGCTCCGTTACGTCCCTCTGTTCGGCTTACTGCTCAGGTTACTCGAATTTATATTCAAGTACCTGCGGTAGCAGGACTACCTGAGAGGATTTTATCACGCCATG
>UQVV01000284.1 GCA_900544635.1 uncultured Cloacibacillus sp.
CCACAGGCTCGACGCGACGACTTCGGGGCTGATGGTCGTCGCACGCAACGGATTGGCGCAGGAGGGGCTTTTCAAGGATTTCAAGGAAAGGCGCGTGCATAAGGAATACCTAGCGCTCTGCTGGGGAGAGCCGCCGCGCGCGGAAGGCTCCGTAAAATATCCAATAGGGCGCGACCCGTACAGCCGCCTGAAAATGGCCTGCGTCGAGGATGGGCGCGAGGCCTGGACCGATTATAAAAAGCTCTGGAGCTTCGGCGGAAAGTCGCTCGTAATATGCCGCCTGCACAGCGGGCGGACGCACCAGATAAGGGTTCACATGCAGTCGCTGCGCTGCCCGCTCGTCGGAGACAGGCTCTACGCGCCGTCGCGCCCGTCGCCCTTCGGCCCCGAGCGGGTATTCCTGCATTCGTGGCGGCTCGGCTTCACGCACCCGCGCACGCGCACAGAGATGCGCTTCGTCCAGCCGCTGCCGCAGGAGCTTGCCGCCTATCTGCGTGACCTGCGCGCGGGTACGAATTCTATTTAGGCGCTTTCTCGCTCCAGAGCGCCGGTTCACCTGCAATCGTTGAAAATTCCTTATAGGTTACGTTCGCTTCGCCGCCGCGTATCGGGCTGACGTATTTGCGGCGCGTGTAGTCCACGCGGTGGCGCGGCTCGGCTTTAGCCTTGCTGTAGAAAACGGCGAGCGAGGCGCAGAAGGCCGCGAGCTCTTCAAATTCTTCGTCCGTCAGCGCGGATGTCTGGCGCATTATGACATGCGCGCCGGGCACGCCCTGCGCGTGGAACCACCAGTCCTCGGGCGAGGCGAAGCGGAAGGTCAGCCAGCGGTTGCCCTTCGCGGAAAGCCCCGCGCAGACTATCGCCTTTTCAAATTCAAAGCGAACGTGCGGCGAAAGCTGCGGCTCTTTTTTGCCGCCGCGCTTTTGCTGCGGCTTCGCCATGCCGAGCTCTTCTTCGAGCATCACGAGCGCCTGCGCGTCGTCTACCGACGATGCAAGCGCAAGCTCCTCGCGCAGGTCGTCGAGCTCATCCTCTACCTTCTGTACGAGCGACGCGGCGCGCTCCTGCGCCGAGACGATTTTTTTGTATTTTGCGAAATACGCCGCCGAGTTCTGCGACGGCGATATGCGCGGATCGAGCGGGACTTTATGAGAAATTTCGTTGCCGTCCTTGTCGTAGCCCGTCAGCTCCGCTTCGGAAACGCCGTGCTTGACGTTCCACATATTCGCGACGATGAGCTCGCCCCACAGCTTGAAGCGCGCGGGGCTTTCGTCGGCGAGCAGGCGGCGGATGTCGCCGAGCTGGCGCTCGCGCCGCGTGATTTCCTTTTCGATGTGCTTGACGATATTTTTGCGGCGGTTCTCTATCGTGCCGTCCTTCATCGGCGCGAGCGCGATGAGCGCGCCAGTCGAGCCGTCGGGCAGTTTATCAGCCTCCGGCAGAAGCTCCGGCAGCGCCGTAACGTATTTGCCGATCCTCTGCGCCGTCATCGTCGCGCTTGAATCGTCGTAAAGCCCGCGAAGATATTCCGCGGCGAGCCCTGCGGGGTAGGCGGCGAGTATTTTCAGCAAAGGCCTGCCAACGCCCGCGACCTTCGTCAGCGTGTCCTCGCGCGGCGCGGCGAGCCATTCTTCGAGCGGCGTGCCTCCGAAGAGCGGCGGCATGTGGTACGGCACGCCTGGCAGCACGGTGCGGAAGCTGTTGTCGGCGGGGTGGATGTGCTTCGCCGTCTCTATTATCAGGCCGTTCTCGTCCGTCATGACGAGGTTGCTGAAGCGCTCCATTATCTCGAGCACGAGCCGGCGCTCGGTGGAGAAGCCCGCGCCTATCGTCTTTCTGAAGGTGAATTCGAGAATCCTGTCGCGGTGGAGCTGTGCGACGGAGACGAGCTGCGCGCCCGTCAGGTGGCTCTTGACTGCGTTCGTTATCGGCGGCGTCTGGCGCGCTGCGGCGAGCAGCGATTTTTTGTCGCGCGCGCTTATCATGGCCGCGCCGCAGTTCTGCGCGCCCCACGAAAGCAGCAGCTCCGCGCCGCCCGCGAGGGAAATTATGACGGCACTGCCGCCGCCCTCGACGCGCTGGACGCGGCGGCCCGCGAGCGCCGAAAGCTCGCGGCTCCAGCTCCATATAAGTTCGGGACCGAAGGACAAAGCGATACCTCCAAACATAAACTTTCGACGAAATTATACACCATCGGAATTTCTCTATTGTCAACTATAAAATTATAAATAGGTTGACACTATGATGCCGCTATGTCATACTATCGCCGCAATGAAGTTGACAGAAGGAGGATGGCGAATGTCGAACGCGGGAAGCAGAAGCAGGGACATGGCGCTCGTCGCGCTTTTCGCGGCGCTGACCGCGGTCGGGGCTTTCATCAGGATTCCAGTCCCCGTCGTGCCTTTTACGCTGCAATTTCTGTTTACGAATCTCGCGGGGCTTCTGCTCGGCGCGAAGCGCGGCGCGGCGGCAGTCTGCGTCTACATGGCGGCGGGGCTTATCGGCGTTCCTGTATTCACGCAGGGCGGCGGCCCGTGGTATGTGATGAATCCGACCTTCGGCTACATCGTAGGCTTCGCGGCCGGCGCGTGGTGCGCAGGGAAAATATCGCGTCTGCGCGC
>UQVV01000285.1 GCA_900544635.1 uncultured Cloacibacillus sp.
CCGCGCTCCGACGGAACGGCCTGTCCGCGCAGCGGACATTAAAAATTTCCTTAGGCTGTTCCTAGTATCGGCGGCGTTTTGCCGATGGACGCGGAATCCAGCGTCGTCAAACACCGGAACGTATCGGAATTATAAGACGCTGGGCCCCGCGTCGGAGCGCGGGGCGACGAGATGGTAGTTTCTTGAATGAAGTTAATCGACTATAAGCATAAAAAAGCGGGCGGCGGGCTGAACGGCGGAATTGTTCCGCCGTGAGCCGCCGCCCGCGCAGTTTGGGCGTTATTTCTTTTTCAGTCTGAGCGCGAGGAACAGAGCGCCCGCAGCAAAGAGCGCCGCCGTTCCGCCGAACGCATTGCATCCGCCGCCGCTGCCGCCGGAGGCCGCGGCCGGACGTTCAGACTCGGGACGTATGCGCAGCGTCGCGGCCTTGTAGAGCTTGAGCGGTTCGCTGGAGTCCTGCGAGACGGCGGCGCTGCGCGTCTCCGCGCCGCTCGCTTCGGAGCCGGACTCCATCGCGTATATAACTACGTCCTCCTCCCAGTCGTCGGTCTGCGTGACTGCGATTTGATTGCCGCTGATTTTTATTACTGTGTCATCGTCGTTCTGCGCGTCGCTCTCGAGGAGAAGCTTATATTCGGACGGGCCTACGACCTCGCCGTTTGCATCCGTCAGCGTCACGGTCACGACGGCGGGCTGGTTGGGAACGGTCCATACCGTGTCCTCCGAGAACGAAAGCGTGTAGCCTTCGCTTTCAACGGCGATGTCGGCCGGCACTTCGTATTCCGTCGCCTGCGATTCAGCGTCCCCAGATATCAGTTTCATTTTCACATTAAGCACGGCAAGGCCCGACAGCTCCGGCGTTACTGTAATCGTCCGGTCTGTGTTGTTTATATCAATGATGCGCACGCTGCTGACTCCTGTCGTTGCGTCGCCTTCATCTGCCGGAACCGTCCCTTCGCCGGATTCTCCACCCTTGTCTTCACCGTAGGGCTCGATGTCTGCGGATATGATTGTATACTGGTCTTTGCTCAAGATATTTCCTGTGTAATCCGCCATCACGGCGGAGACAACAGCCGGTTCGCCGCGTTCTTTCAATATTATGATGGAGGGCTCAATCCTGGCTTCGTACTGCTTCGCATTTTCTCTGACGTACCATAACCCGTCCGCTTTTAGTTCCATTATATCTTCCGGCTGCTGGTCGATTGTAGGTATAAGCATCAGATAATCCGTGGGGTCTGTGTCAAATGTGCCGCGATGTATGCCGAGCAGCTGTATATCGTCGCCGTATTCGTCCTTGCCCATTTCGGCGAGCTTTACTCCGTTCGTGAGGATTTTGCCGCAGCCATCCGGATTTTCGTCTGTGATGCGGAGCGATTCTTCTATGTCGAAGAGCGCTTCAGCGCCGCTGTATGTTATCGTAAAGTTGTTAAGGTCAAGCTCCGTGTCGCCGGGCGCGGCGTAAAGCTGCGTCGAGCCCTCTACGTCGGCAGTAAGCGTTACGCTGCCGCCGTTTGCAAGCGCCGCCTCAAGCTCTTCCCACGTGCCTGCTTCTTGAGCCTTCGCCGTATCCGCAAACGCCGACGTCAACAATAAAAGCGCCGCGGCAATCAACAAAAGCGCTCTGGATTTCCTGTGCATGTTTCTTCCTCATTCGCTTGATGCACGCGCGGCGTGTATTTTTCCCTCCGCGCCCGCTGAATGCACTTTCATATCAGTATAATTGAAAAGTTTACAAGCTTGCAATGCGCAAGACAAAAATAAAAGCCCCTGGCGAGTCAGGGGCTTCTTGGTGCTTTTGGTGATTGATTACAGGGTTACTTTGCTGTACTGATCACGCATTCCTTTGACTGCGGCAGCGAGCGCCTCGGGGTCAAGGACCATTTCCATCATAGAAATCTGCTCTTCCCACTGGGCGGGATCGCACTCTTCACGAATAGCCTCATCAAAGATGTGATACACGGGGAGCCCCAACGAGACTCCAGCAAGCGGGCCTGCAAAGGTCGGGTCGCCGTTCGTTACGGTTTCGGCGTAGATTTCCGCGCCTTCCGCATCCGAAGAACCGAGTACTACTACGCAGTTCTCGGCGCCGTACTTCTCAGCAGCGTCTTTAATGCGCTGCTGGTTCTGCAGGTCCATTGCTCCTGCCGCGGTTCAGACAAAGCATTCCGTCGCGGAGAAGACTATCTCTGCGCCGGAATCCTTGAGGCACGCTTCCATAGCGGGCCCAGGAACGCCGTCTCTTTCACCAAGCAGGAGTAATTTCTTACCATTGAGTTTTCCCATGGTCAGATACCTCCTAGTTGTGATTTATTGCTAAACCGGCGGCGTTGCCGCCGGCTCTCGCCAATATTGGATTAAAGTAATTTACGCTTCCTTCGCGAGCTCTTCGATGGCCGCGCGGATGGACTCTTCGGTGCACTCTTCCTTGGAGAGGCGCTTCACTTCGACGCCGTTCTTCCAGAAGAGGAAGGTGGGGAGGCCCATGACGCGGAAGCCCATCGCGACTCTCTTGTTGGTCGAGCAGTCGACCGCGGTGAACTTCACTTTGTCGCCGAACTCGTGCTCCATCTCGTGGTACTTCGGCTTAAGAGCCATGCAGGGTACGCACT
>UQVV01000286.1 GCA_900544635.1 uncultured Cloacibacillus sp.
GAAGATGCCGCTGAATCCGCTCATCAGGCGAATACGCGGATGCATCGCGCACGAGCGTCCCATCGTGTCGGCTACGTTCGCCGCCGGAATCTGCGCCAGCCGCTCAAGCAGCGTTTTGTCCGGCATCTGTCGTTTGATAAATATGCGGTTTCCTACAGACATAATTTTCCGTCCTTTCTTATTGTGGAATGCTGATGGCTATAAAGTAATATTATCTTGAATATTTGTCAATATATTATTTTTTAGAATAATATTTTTCTGCAAAAATAGCGAAAATAAAAGTTTTCTCGCGCACGGCAAATGCTTTCAGCATTGTCCGGCCTTGGAGCCATGCGATATTAAAGGAGATATAATGAGAAAAATTACAAAAGAAAAGAGCGGAAGAGTCAGCCTCTTCGCGCCCTTGCCGTTGCGTTATGCAGTTGACCAAGCCGGCTGCGCTTAAAGCCCCAGCTCCCGCAGCGCCGCTTTCAGCGCTCTTTCGCCGTCGGTGTGGAAGTATTCGCCGATTTCGCCGTATTCGATGTATTTGAAATCGTCGTTTTCGGGGAAGGGCGCGCCGGGGGCGCTGTGTACCATCGAGGCGCAGGTCATTTCCGCGGTTTTCATCGCCTCGTCCGTTTCGTACAGGTATATGCAGAGGTCTTTGTTTTTCGTTTTGCCGTTTCTGCCGGCTCTGTAGTAGTCGTGGCGGCCGCCGTATTTCAGCGCCGCGGGGGCTGCTTTTATCGCCGTTTCTTCGAACAGCTCGCGCGCCGCGGCTTTCGCGCCGTCGCCGCCGTCGGCCTCCTCCATGCCGCCCTTGGGCAGGCTCCAGTATGTTTCGTGCGTCGGGTGGACGATGAGGAATTTCCCGCTTTTCGCGTCCATGTAGATTACCGCGTATGACACCGATATTTCCATGTATTCGTCTCCTTTTTTTGAACTGCCCCTATTATATCCCCCGCCGCCGTTTTGATGTTAGAATGAGGCAGGGTGAATGTTATGACCAACGCGGACGAAGCGGCTCCCGCGGGGCTGCTTGGCACGAAATATTCGCAGGCTTTGCGGCTCTGGTGCGGCGGCGTGCGGCTTTACCGCGCTTCGGAGGACGGCGGGGATTGGTACGAGCGCAGGCCGAGGCCGAGAACGTCGACAGACACTGGCAACGAGTACACGCTTCTCATTTCGGAGTTTCTGCCGTCGTGGCGCGGTTTCCCGAAGAGGAACAGGTGCGTCATCGCGGCGGGGCGGCGCGGCTCCGCTAAGGAATATCTCTCCCCGGGGCGCGCTCTTTACTGCGTTCTGCCTGCGGACGGCGCTCTTGTCGCTGTCGCTCCGTCCGAGGATATGTGGGATTCTTTTCCGCGGCTGCGCGAATTCGACATAGCGACGATAAACGAGTTCAACGGCGCGCTTAGGCGGCTGCTTTCCGCAATGTGCGGCGGCGTCCGCACGGCGTGCGATATCGCCTCGATGTTCGCCGGGTCCGACACGGAGGCGCTTTCTGCGCTGTTCCGCGCGGCTGAGGACAACGTCAGGAGGCGCGGTTCGGATGTGCGCGGGCGCGTTTCCGGCGGGTTGTTCGCCGGTTTTATGATTTCGGGGGTGGAGCGCGGGCGCTCGATCGTGTCGCTGCTCGACGAGGTTCTGTCGCCGGAGTCCAACGGCTTCGCCGCGCGCCGCATCGACGGGCTGCGCCGCGTCGATACTGAGGTGTGGACGGACGCGGACTGTCTGCTGGTGAAATGCGCCGCGGCGGATAGGCTGCTGAACCGTGCCTGAACGTGCGTCGCGCGCTGTTATAATTATGTCAAATTCAAATTTCACGTCGGAGGATAAATTTTGAATCACGTATATGACGGCATCATGGGTTTGGTCGTCGGGGACGCCTTGGGCGTGCCTGTGGAATTTTGCGAGCGTGATACGTTCTGCGTGACCGATATGATCGGCGGCGGTACTCACGGGCTGCCCGCCGGGACGTGGTCGGACGACGGAAGCCTCGCGCTCGCGACGCTCGAGAGCCTCGGGCGGAGGCGGCGAATCGACCTGCGCGACATTATGGATAATTTCGTGAGATGGTACGCGCACAACGAATTCACGCCGTACCACAGCGTCTTCGACATCGGCAACACGACTCGCAAGGCGATAGGCCTCTACATGCAGGGTGTGGGCGTGGAAAGCTGCGGCGGGCGCAGCGTCGCGGACAACGGCAACGGCTCGCTGATGCGCATTCTGCCGCTGGCCTTCGTTCCGCACACGGACGAGGATGTCCCCGCCGTGTCGGCGCTGACGCACGCGCATCCCATCTCGACCGGCGCGTGTGAGGAGTATGTGCGCATCGCGGAGCTTCTGCTCGCGGGCGGCGGGCCGGAGGAGGCGGCGCGGCTTTACGACGATGAGTACGACATACGGAAGAAGCCGCGCGAGGAGGTCCGCAGCGGCGGCTATGTGCTCGACACGCTCGACGCGGCGGTGTGGTGCTTTGCGACGACCTCGTCGTACCGCGAATGCGTGCTGAAGGCCGTCAACCTCGGCGGGGACACGGATACGACGGCCGCCGTCGCAGGAGGGCTGGCGGGCATTTACTACGGCTCGTCGGGCGGGCGCGGCATCCCG
>UQVV01000287.1 GCA_900544635.1 uncultured Cloacibacillus sp.
GGCCGAAGCTTTTACTCCACTCTCTTCGTTGTTAGAACTTGCGTTGAGTGTAAGCGTTGCGCTATCAGCCATGTTGATAGTTACCTGGGAGCCGGGGGCTATTGCTATAACGTCTTGGTCGGAGTTAAATGTCGTGTCACCGTTGAAGGTATATTCTCTCTTATCGGAGGCATCTTGGGTTCTAATATGGTCCCCTTCGCTAATACTATCCCCATCATATGTACCGGCTGGAACGTCGGCGGCCTGCGAGGCCTGCGCGCCCGAAAACGCGATTAGAAACGCTGCGAACAGCGCGATTAGCGTGCGGCGAGTCGGGCGCGACTGCGGCACGAAGCTGTCAGAACGTATGTTTAATTTTTCGGAGGCAAATGCGGAGCCGTATAGCCTCCTATGCTTAAACATCGGTTCATCTTCCATTGACATTAAAAAAGCTCCTTTCGTCGTCTTTTTGTATTTGAATTTCGCGTAACGCGACGGCCTGCCGCTTTGAACGCAGCATCAGCATTTCAGGCCACGCCGTTCGCGGACGCGACACAACACTTTTATTTTTTGAGATTGGCGTAACGGCGGGCCGCCGGCGGAAATTATTGACGGCCCGCCTGCTGTTGGGCTTTATTGATTTAGAACGTCCACGCGAGCCCCGCGTTCAGCGTCCATTCCTTCTCGTAGTCGCTTCCGGCGCTGCGCTCCGCGTCGATGTAGAAGCGCGCGTCCTCGCCCCACTTGAAGGCGGCTCCGATGCCGTACTCGAACCACGTGTCGTCAAAGACGTCGCTTCTCTGATAGCTGTTGCCCGCGCCGTCGTTCATCGAAACGGAGTAGTCTCCGCAGAACTCGTGATAGAGATTAGCCTTGAGGTAGATATTGCTGTATTTGTTGATGTCGCGGCCGATGTTGAAGCCTACGCGGCCGAGCAGGCTCGTTATGCCGCTCTGGCGCACGGATACGCCGTTGCTCATCGTGTAGTTTGCGCCGCTGAAATAGCCCCAGCTCAGCTGTGCCTGCGGCTCGATGTACCAGCCCTTCGCGCCCATCGCTATTTTGCGTCCGTACTCGGCGCTGAATGCGAAGCTGTTGTTGTCGTAATCGCCGGAAATGCGGTTTCCGCTCCTGTCGGTCACGTCGAAATCGTTGTCCCAGCGTCCGGCCTTCACAGCAACGTCGAAGTAATGGCCGTTCTTGTGCATCTTCGTGTAATAGACGCCGAACTCCTTGCCTTCGTTCTCGTCGTTGCCGCGGTAATAGCTTCCTTCGCCGTCCGTGTAGCTGAACGCCACGCCGATATAGCTCGTGTACTTATCCGTGCGCTTCAGCACGTCGTCGTAGCCGAGCTGATACATGACATACTCGTTCTCGAAGCCGAAAGCTCCGTCGCGGTTTATCTTGCCGCCCTTGGCGCGGAACCACGCGCCGTTGCCCGGCTCATCCTCCTGGCGCAGGTCGCCCATGCGCTGCATCAGCCAATCCATCTCGGCGCGCCACGTGTGGTAGCCGAGCGCGTTGGCGGAAAGCCCCGCCTCTACGGAGGTCGTCGGCTTATCGTCCGAGCCGCCAGTTTCTTCCTGAATTATTTCTTTCAGATACCAGTCTGTGTTATAGCCGTCGGTCGCGCTCTCCTTGTCGCCGAGCTCGTACCTGTTCCAGTAAAGCTTGCCCTCGGCCGCAAGCGCGGAGAACTTTCCCTGCTCGTCGCCGACGCTCACAAGCACGGTGCCGTTCGCGCCGTCGGTGAGAGAAGCGGAATTGACGTTGTTCAGAGAAATAAGATGCTCGCCCGTATGCGTGCCCGTGACGTAAACGCGGTCGCTGTTGTCCGCGTTCGTTCCCGCGTCGATGTTCATATTGATGACGCCGCCCTCGCCGGAGAGAGACGAAGCCGTGAGCGTGCGGAACGAGCCGAACTTATCGCCCGTATTGCCGTAGGTCATATCGAGAGCGCCAGAGGAATCGAGCGTAAGCGCCGAGACCTCGGAGCTTCCAGTCATCTGCCACTGCGCGGAATCGGAGAAAGAAAGGTTTACGTGTCCCGTATCAATATCGTTGACGTTGCGGTAGAAAGAATCAGCGCCTGTGAAAACGCCGTCGATAGAGCCATCGTTGGCAGTTTTGAGCTGTCCCGTAACCTGCGAAATTCCCGTGGAATCAGCCGCGCCGATTGAAATTTCGGAAGCGTCTGAAATTATGTCGTCTTGCAGCAGCATTGCGCCGTCTTTCTGATTCAGTGCGATTGTCGAGCTGTTGAGCGCTTCGACCTTGCCGGAGAGCTTTATCATGTTGTTTGCGGAGGCTCCTGCCGTTATGGTAGAAGCGTCGGCTCTAAGCGCGGTCGCGCCGTTTGTCGAGAGGCCGTCGGCGAAGGTGATGCTGCTGCCTTTCTCTGCGAGCGCGGAAATCCCAACGCTTTGTTCATCCGCGACGGTGTTGAAGGAAACCGGGCCGGCAAACGAAGCGTTTGAATTTACTGCGTAAACACCAAACGACTGCACGGCATCTAGGTTTCATTTCCATGTGTCAACACATCCTTTAAAAGTATAATTTTACGCTGTAATCTGTGAGTTACAGTGCA
>UQVV01000288.1 GCA_900544635.1 uncultured Cloacibacillus sp.
CCATTCGCTCGCGACGGTGATGAGGCGGACGTACTGCTTCACAGCCTCGGGGTACTTCTCGACGGCGTCCTGAAGTCCCGCTACGCAGCAGCAGGGGAAGCTCTCCCATTCGCCCTTCGGCGGCAGCTCTTTCATCTGGAGCACAACATGTCCCTGCTTCTTCGCGGCTATGACCTCGGGCGTCGGCGCGGGGACTACCGCGAACTCAACCTGCTCGGCGAGCATCGCGGGAATGACGTTGGCCTGGCTCTTGAGGTCGACCATGAGGATGTCGGCGTCCTCCTTCGTCGCGCTCGCGTCGCCCGTGAGGCGCAGTCCCGCCTTAGCCATAGCACCCTCGAATACTATCTTCGGCGCGCTGGTCGGCGAATGATAGCCTACGAGCACGGGACGCTTCGAAGCCTTGACGTACTGCTGGAAAGCCTCCCAGCCCTTCACGTCGATGTCGTTGCGCGCGACCATCGCGATGGCGTCGGCCTGCATCGGCGCGAGCACCTTTATCGGAGTGCCGCTGTCGATGCCCGTCAGCATTGCGGGGAAGGAGTTGACGCAGAGGTCGAGATGCTTCTGCGCGAAGAGCGAGGTCGTCTCGGCGCTGTTCTTCGAAACTATGACGTTGAGGCGCGCGACCTTCTTGCCGTCGGCGTAGAGGTCGAACTTCTCCTTCTCTACGACGGGCTTGAGCCAGACGCCGGAATCCTTGAACTGCTCGCCGCGCGCCATAGCCGCCATGAACGGCTCGTGATGCGTCGACAGGCTGTAGGCTACGCGGAGCGTCGGGACTTCCTCGGCGAACGCCGCCGAGGCGAAAAGCGACGCCGCCGCGGCGAAGGCCGCAAGGAACGATTTTTTCATCGTGAGATTGTCTCCTTCTATAGCAGCCTGCTTATCTCGCGGACTTCGTGAACTGGAAGTCGAACACGATGTCCTGGACGTCGGCGAGCTTCTTGCCCTTCAGCGAGCCGGTGAGCTGGCCGAGTTCGTTGAGGATGTCGGGGTAGAGCGCCGCGTTCTTCATCCACGTCGGGGTGACGGTCGTGGAGAGTCCCATGACGGCCTTCGATATGACGGCGGGTTCGATTCCGAGCCAGTCTCCGGTGGCGACGGCGGCCTGGTCCTTATTCTCGAGGCACCACTGGCTCGTCACGTCCATCAGCTTCACGAAGGCGCGCAGCGCTTCGGGCTGCTCGGCTATCGCCTTGTCGCTCGCCGCGATGCAGCAGCAGGGGAAGTCTTCCCACGCGCCTGCCGGCTCGAGCTCCTTCATCTGGAGGACGACGTGGCCCTGTCCCTTCGCCTCGATGACCTCGGGCGTCGGGGCCGGGATGACGGCGAACTCGACCTGCTTCGCTATGAGCGCCGGAATGACGTTCGGGATGCCCTTAAGGTCCATCATGACGATGTCGGCCTGCTCCTTCGTCGCGTTGGCGTCGCCCGTCACGCGGAGGTTCGACTGCGCCATCGCGGCCTCGAAGACTATCTTCGGCGCGCTGGTCGGCGAATGGTAGCCGACGGTCACTGGGCGCTTGGAATCCTTGACGTACTTCTCGAAGGCTTCCCAGCCCTTGACGTTGATGTCGGTGCGCGAGACCATCGCTATGGCGTCGGACTGGAGCGGGGAGATGACCTTTATCTTAGCGCCGCTGTCGATGCCGGAGAGCATCGCGGGGAATGAGTTCGTCGTAAGGTCAAGGTGTCCCTGCGCGAAGAGCGTCGTAGCTTCAGAGCCGCTCTTCGTCACGATGACTTCGAGGCGCGCGACCTTCTTTCCGTTGTCGTAGAGGTCGAACTTCTCCTTCGGGACGATGGGCTTGAGCCACACGCCGTTATCCTTGAGCTTCTCGCCCTCCGCCATCGCGACCATGAAGGCCTGCTGGTGCGTCGTCATAGTGTAGCTCGCGCGGATGACGGGAACGTCCTCCGCGTACACGGGCGCGGCGAAGGCCGCCGCAAGAACTGCCAGAACAAGCGCCAATAACTTTTTCATGAAACACAGCTCTCCTTTATGAAGTTGGATATATTCCAACAGACGCGACCGCGCGCGCATTGCCGCAGCGAGCGCGCGGACGAGTCCGCAAGACTATGGGATAACGGAAAGATTGCAGGATTTTAGAAAAGGGCTATGCCGGAACGGTTCTCGGGCAAATCCATGCAATCGTGCGCCACGCGCATCGCGCAGAGTCCGCAGCGTCACGTCATTATGGATTCGCCTCCCCTTCCGGTTTTCGTATGAGAACGGATTAACATTCTCTTCGATGAATTGTATAACACAAATCGGAATTTTACTACGCGCGCGCTCTGCGGCGGCGGCGGATTTTGTGTATGCGACTAAAATTGTTTTGCAGCGGCGCGCCTTCCACGCTTCGCGCGCGCGTTCGTGGAAAGCGCGGAGCTCCCGGCGCGCGGGCGGCGGATGCCGACATCCCGAAAGCCGCGGATTTTGAGCGAATCTATATGCCGGCGGACAAAATTTTTGAACGGCCCGCGGGAGCGCGCGCCTCTGTAAAGCGCGCCCGCGCGGCGCTGACGCGGC
>UQVV01000289.1 GCA_900544635.1 uncultured Cloacibacillus sp.
TTACGCCATACTTAACGCAGAAGTAGGAATTTTATAAAAGTAATACTTTTATGATAAGGGGGAAAAATCATGACGGAGGTCGCGACTGTATCGCCGAAGGGACAGGTGACGATTCCGAAGGCGTTCCGGGACGAGCTCGAAATAAAGCCCGGCGACAGGGTGTTTTTCATAAAGACGGAGGACGGCATCGCGATATTCAAGCCCAAGAAAAGCCTCGAAGACTACCGCGGCTTCCTCAAGGGGCGCGCTCCGGAGGAAAGCTTCGCAGAAGCGCTCGCGGCGCACGTCATGGGCGAAGAGCGATGAGCGTTTTCGTAGACGCGAACGTCTTCATAAGATTTTTCGCGTGGGACGACGATGCGCAGGCCGAGGCCGCGGAACGGCTCTTCACGGCTGCGCGCGAGGGGAAGGCCCGTCTCGTGACCGGGCCGCCCGTATTCTTCGAGCTCGCGTGGACGCTCGGCTACCGCTACAAAGTCGCGCACGGCGAAATCCTCGACATAATCGAGGCCGTGCTGGCCTTCCCGAACATGACCGTGACAGACGAGCAGCTCGTGCTCGCCGCCGTCGCGCTCGCGCGCGAGACGAACTCGGACTTCGCCGACTCGTACATAGCGGCGAGCGCCGCGGCCCACGGAGCCGAAAGCGTCGCGACGTTCAACAAAAAGCACTTCGCAAAGCTAGGCTGTAAGATATTCGACGAGCTTTAGCCGCATACAAAAAACCGCCGCCCGCGTCGCAACACGCGGGCGGCGGCTTTGTTTTACGGGAAATTCCCCCGCTTTACCCGAGCTTCTTATCCTGATAGGGCTTCACGCATTTCAGCCAGAAGAGCGCGAAGCACGCCGCGGCGAAAATTATGCCGAGCGGATATGCGACCGACGCCGCGGCCTCGACGGCCTGCGCGCCGGAGAGCGCCGTGCCCGCGACCGCGCGCGAAATCATCGGGCCGAAGCCCTCGGGCGCGACCAAGATGTACGTGCTGCACACCGCTGACATAAAGACCGCGGGAATCGCGACGGGCCAGAAGTTATGACGCACGCGCGCGAGGAAGGCCGCCGCCGTCCACAGCGTAATCATCGCAAGCGTCTGATTCGACCACGAGAAATAGCGCCAGATAATCTGGAAATTTATCAGCGACAGCGCGCCGCCGCAGAGCAGCAGCGGCAGAGAGAGCATCAGCCGCTTCGAGTGCGGCTTCTGGTCGACGCCGAACCAGTCCGCGAGCGTCAGACGCGCCGAGCGGAAGGCCGTGTCTCCCGACGTAATCGGGCAGACGATGACGCCGAGCATCGCGAGCACCGCGCCGACCGGGCCGAGCAGCGTATGGCAGATGTCGTAGACCAGCGCGGACTGCCCGGCGAGGCGCGTCGTCGCCTCCCACAGCCCGCCGGTGCCGTTATAGACCGTCACGCCGGCCGCGGCCCAGATGAGCGCGATAACGCCCTCCGCGACCATCGCGCCGTAAAAGACCTTGCGCCCCTCGTACTCGTTACGAATACAGCGCGCCATCATCGGCGACTGCGTCGCGTGGAAGCCCGAGATGGCTCCGCAGGCGACCGTGATGAACATCAGCGGCCAGATAGGCAGACCCTGCGGATGCAGATTCCCGAAGCTGTGCCACATCTCCGGCATCTCGTAGCCCTGCGCCACCATCCCGCCGCCGACGCCGAGGCACATGATAATCAGCGCCGCGCCGAAAAGCGGATAGAGCCGCCCGATAATTTTATCGATAGGCAGAAGCGTCGCGAGGAAATAGTAGACGAGAATGACCGCGAGCCAGAAATGCATGTCGAGCGCCTCCGGCGTCAGCAGAGCGAGAAGCCCAGCGGGGCCGATTGAGAACGTAGCGCCGACGAAGACGAGCAGAACGACGGAAAAGACGCGCATCACCGTCTGCATCACCGGCCCGAGATAAACGCCGACGATCTCCGAAATGCTGCTCCCGTTGTGCCGCTCCGACAGCATCCCCGAAAAATAATCGTGGACGCCGCCCGCGAAGATAGTCCCGAGCACAATCCAGAAATAGACGACCGGCCCCCACAGAGCGCCCGAGAGCGCGCCGAAGATAGGGCCGAGCCCCGCGATGTTCAGCAGCTGAATGAGGAACGACTTCCACAGAGGCAGCGGAATATAGTCCACGCCGTCCGGATGGTCGATCGCCGGCGTCTTCCGTTCGTCCGGCGGCAGAAGCCGCTCAACAACCTTCGCGTAAACGGCGAACCCCAAAATCAGAGCCGCAAGCGCGATAAAAAACGTAACCATAAAAATTCACCTCTTAACCCGAAGCATAAATATCGGGCGATTTTATAATTCACCTTATAGCACTTGAGCAAAGACAAGTCAACCGGCAAAGATATGCCGATTTGTGCAGCAAGCAATGCCGTTTTTGGGATATGTGAAAATTTCGCCTTATGATAAAAACTCGCAAATCCGAGATAATAGCCGCAGGAAGAGAAAATATTGCAAAAAACGATATTTTCAGATGCAAAAAGGCCGCGCGTGAAGCGCGGCCCATTGGGGAAGCGGT
>UQVV01000290.1 GCA_900544635.1 uncultured Cloacibacillus sp.
GAGGGCGGCCTCTATAGTATATATCAGACGGGGCGCAATGAACTTGGCATCAGCGCACCAACCATCAATGCAGTAAGCGACAATTTCGGACTCTATCTGGCCGGGGCGAACAACGTCAGCTTTTATGGAGACGATGTTCGTATTGCAGGAATGATGGGAGACGGAATGCGCGGTCTTGACAATAACTATGGCGCAGGCAACGAGGTTAAAATCAGTGCGGCAAAAAGTCTCTCCGTCCACGGCGGTACATATGGCCTATATTCTTCGATTTCAGACGACGGCCGCGATAAATACACATTTTTCTCGCCAAATATCACATTGACGGCAGAGCAGAACGACGGAATATTTCTGCAAAATTCTGACTTAACTATGAGTGGCTCTGAGACCGAGCTTGCCAAATCCATTATTATCAATGGCGCTCACTCCGGCCTTCATGCTTTTCGCAATGCTAAAGCGGAGCTTAACGCCGAAAAAATCACAATAACCGGCGGGGACGGCGGAGTAGCTGCTGTTGGAGCAAACAGCGACGGAGGAAGTGTAAAACTCAACGCCGCACAGGTAGCCGTAAAGGGCGGAAGATGGTCGGTTTACACAACCGACAGCGGTACTGTCACCGTCGGTAAAAGCGGTGCGCTTGTTCGGCTCTCAGGCAACGTGCAGTCCGGCACGCAAGACGATGACGGCGGCACGGCAGTTCTAAACCTCGACGCCGCAGGTTCGTTCCTCAAAGGGCAGAGCTATGACGTGGACTGGGACAGCAGAACGCGCGACAACAGGGGCATCACCATGAATCTCGGCGACGGCGCGTATTGGTCGTTCTCCGGCGAGAGCACGATGCGCTTTCTTAACGGGAACGGCGGCGAGGTGCGTATGCAGAACGGTACAACCGGCGACAAGGCAAATATCGGAACGCTCTCCGGCAAAGGCGCGTTCCTTCTCGATACGGACATCGCCGCGGACACGGCGGACAGCGTTTTCGCAAAGACGGGCAGCGGCGCGGACTACGGCATACTCGTCAAAAACTCAGGCGACGCCCCTGACCGCGAACGAATGACCCAGTATCTAGTGAAGACCGCTGACAGCGGCGGGACTTTCTCGCTGCTCAATAGAGGCGGATTAGTTGAAGCGGGAATATGGGCCTATTCGCTCGCTTCAGAGAATGTAGCTGACGGCAAGCAGTGGTATCTAGAACGCGCCGGACTCGTACCGGAAGATCCTGAGCCTACGCCGGACGAAAAACCGAATGCACCTGCACCTAACCCCGGAACTGGATCTGACAAACCGACGCCCGCTCCCGACCCCGGGACTGAGCCTGACGAGCCCGCCCCGGCTCCCGACGCTCCGATAACGGCGGACGAGCTTTCTTCTACGGCGCAAGCCGCGCTCGGCTCTATCGTTTCGCCGTTCATCTGGTATATCGAGGTTGATTCCCTTTATAAGCGCATTGACGAATATACGCCCGACTACGAGGGCGGCGCGTGGTTCCGCGCCTTCGGCAAGAAGGAATATTACGACAACGGGCTGGTCGACGGCGTGAAGCAGGAGTACGGCGGCATGTCGGCGGGCTACGACTGGGTTAAGGCTTACGACGACGGCGCGAAGCTCTATTACGGCTTCATGCTCGGCTACGGCGAGGGCGAGCGCGAGATTTCGTTCGGAAGCAACGATTTCGATTCGAAGCATTTCTCGCTTTACGGAATTTACAAGAAGCCGAATAAGTTCTACGTCGCAGGTATTCTCAAGTACAACCGCTACGGCAGCGATTTCGACCTTACGGAGAGCGCCTACCGCCGCGTCGAGGGCGATTTCGACCAGAACGGCTACGGCGCGTCTGTTCAGGTCGGGCGCGAGTTCAGCCTCGGGAACGGCTGGTTCTGGGAGCCGCAATTACAGTTCTCCGTCCTGCGCATAGAGGGCGACAGCTACCGCACGAGCGGCTCGCCGAACGCGATTATCGACGTCGATATGGGCGACACGGACTCGGTGCGCCTGCGCGGCGGCCTCGTGCTCGGACGCGAGATTATCAACGATGACGGCTCGAAGTTCCGCGGCTACGTCAAGGCCTCGATTCAGCACGAATTTGACGAAAAGACGGATATCTGGCTCGACAGGCGTCTTTTCGTCTCAGACCTCTCAGGCACGTGGGGAAGCTACGGCCTGGGGCTCCAGTACAGGGCGAAGCACGGTCAGTCTCTCTTCTTCGATTTCGAATACGGCTGCGGCGAGAAACGCGAGCAGCCGTGGGCCGTGCAGCTCGGCTACAGGATAGAAATGTAGCTGAAATTTGCTTCCGTCGCGCCCTCCGGGGCGCGTGAGTTGAAACGCTTATGTTGCGTTTAGCGCTCATAACGGGATCGCCGCTCTCCGGGACGCCGGAGGGCGGCGGTTTCGTTTTAGGAGATTTTAACATTTAATTTTCGATATATATGAACTTAAACAATTTTTTGTTTATGTTGATTTGGAATAAAATCTTACGTTCCTACTGATTGGGTGTAAAGTTCCGCAG
>UQVV01000291.1 GCA_900544635.1 uncultured Cloacibacillus sp.
TCTCGGGCGCGCCGGAGATAGAGCGCGGCAGCCTCGTCCACGCGCTGAACCAGCGCGCGATGGCGCGCCGCGCCGCTGCGTCGCTCGGCAAACGCTACGAGGCGTGCCGCTTCGTCGTTGCGCACCTCGGCACGGGCGTCACGATAGGCGCGCACGAAGGCGGACGCATCGTCGACGTCGTCGGCGCGAAGGCCGACGGGCCATTTTCCGCCGAACGCGCGGGCGGGCTTCCGGCAGACGCGCTCATCGAGCTCTGTTTCAGCGGAAAATATACGGAAGCCGAGCTGCGCGTCAAGCTGCTCTCCGGCTGGGGCTTCGTCGCTTATCTCGGCACGCGCGACCTGCGGGAGATATTCGCGCGCGCGGAACGCGACGAACGCGCGTCGCTCGTCCTCGACGCCTTCGTCTACCAAGTCGCGAAAGGAATCGGCGAGCTCGCAGCGGCGCTCGACGGGAATATCGACGCGGTCATATTGACCGGCGGCATGGCGCACTCAGCCGAACTTGTCGCGCGCATTACGAAGAAGATAAAATTCCTGGGCCGCGTCATGACCTTCTCGGGAGAGAACGAGCTCGAGGCGCTCGCGCTGGGCGCTCTGCGCGTCCTGCGCGGCGAGGAGCGCGCGCGGAATTACCCGGACGGCGCATATATATAGCGCGCCGCGTGAAACTCGCAGAATCGTTAAATTTTTCTCTTTTCAGATGAGGCGCGGTATTGTCCTGCAAAAGGCCGCGCCCATGATATAATACGCTCGCAGGGCAAACAAAACATCAAGGAGATGATTTTACGGTGCGCAGGAAAATTTTCGCTACGTTGGTCATGACGCTGCTCGCGGCGGCGCTCTTCGCGGTCCCGTCGTTCGCTGTCGGAAGCGGCGAGCTCGCGCGCGACATCGTGCTCACGGACATGTCGGGCAGGCAGGTCTCGCTCGACAGCTTCAAGGGAAAGACGGTCGTGCTGAACTTCTGGGCTACGTGGTGCCCGCCGTGCCGCGGCGAGATGCCCGAGTTCGACGAGCTCAATAAAGAATTTCAGAAAACCGGCGAAGCCGTGCTGCTCGCCGTGAACCTCACAGACGGAAAACGCGAGACTCCTGAGCGCGTCGCTGAGTTTCTCCGTGAGACGGGCTACACTATGACGGTGCTGCTCGACGAAAAGCAGGAGGCGGCGTCGTTCTTCGGCGTGCGCTACATACCGACGACCTTTATACTCGACAAAGACGGCAGACTCGCCGGACAGATCCAGGGCGCGACGACTAAGGACGCCGTGCTTGAGCTTCTCAGAAAGGCGGAGAAGTAGTGGGAGGAGAAATCCCGCTTCTGTTCCTCGAAGGGCTGCTCGCATTCGTCTCGCCTTGCATGCTGCCGATGCTGCCTGTGTACCTGATGTACCTCGCGGCTGAGACGGAGCAGGGAAAACGTGCAAGCGTCGTCAACACGATAGGTTTCGTCGCGGGCTTCACGCTGCTCTTCATGGCGCTCGGCGCGACGGCCACAGCGATAGGAGCCGCGCTCGACGCGCACAGGCTTCTGCTCCAGCGCGCGAGCGGCGTCGTGATTTTGATCTTCGGGCTGCACTTCCTCGGAGTTTTCAAAATCGGATTCCTCGACGTTGAAAAAAAACTCGAAGTGGGCGTCAAGCGGCGCGGCTTCATCGGCGCGCTGCTTTTCGGCGCGGCCTTCTCTCTCGGCTGGACTCCGTGCCTCGGCCCGTTCCTCGGTTCGGCGCTGATGCTGGCAGGCGCGCGCGAAACCGCAGCGGAGGGCGTTTTCTACCTCTTCGTATTCTCGATGGGCCTCGGCGTCCCGTACATCCTCGCGGCGCTCTTCTTCACGCGCATCAAGGGAATATTCCAATGGCTGCGCCGTCACGGCCAGACGATAAAAAAAGTCTCCGGCGCGATACTCGCCGCCGCCGGCATAGCTATACTGACGGATACTTTCGCCTACTGGTCGGCGCTTTTCTGGTAGGACGCTGATAAATCAAAGCGCGCGGACAGAACTTTAAGCTTGTCTGCGCGCTTTTCTTTTTGTTCGGGTGTTTTTCGATTCGCCCTAACGTTTGGGGGCGAAGCCGCCGTTTTCGATAAAATCCACGGCTATCTGCGCGAAGACCGCCGCCATGCGCGGCACTACGGATTCGTCGAGCACGAAGTTGCTGGCGTGCAGGCAGAATTTTCCCCTCGTCTCGTCCGTATCTATCCCTGCGAAGAGATATGCCCCTGGCGCACGCGTGATGTATTCGCTAAAATCCTCGCCTCCAAGGTGCGGCTCGCGGTCTATGACTACGTTTTCCGCTCCGATTATCTTCGCTGCGGCTTCGGTGCAGAAGGGCACGGCCTCCGGCGTGTTGATGACCGCGCCGCCCCAGCGCGACGAGACCTCCGCGCGCGCGCCGTTCGCCGCGGCGATGTTCTCAGCGAGATTTTTTACCGGGCAGATAATCTACCTCGCACCAGATGGGACGTA
>UQVV01000292.1 GCA_900544635.1 uncultured Cloacibacillus sp.
AAGCGGACACTTGTAAATACTATGGGCCGTTGCTAATACCGGCGGCGTTTTCGCCGGTGGACCCGGCATCCAGCGGCTTTGAATAACGTTGCGCATGGGAATCAACGACGCTGGATTCCGCGTCAAGCGCGGAATGACAAAATAAGCCGTCTCGTTTTTTGATGAAACGCGGCCTTAAGCTCATAGCGCCTCGTTTCCGCAACCCGCCGCGCTTTTCCTTACCTGTGATACAATCTATCTGATTTGGCAGGAAATACAGAAGTTTGACAGAAAGCATACCGAAAGGGGTTTCAGGGATTTGAACGAAAGACATCTGGTAACGATGGACGGCAACGAGGCCGCGGCCTATATCGCCTACGCCTTCACCGAAGTCGCGGCGATATATCCGATAACGCCCTCCTCGCCGATGGCCGAAAAGACCGACGCATGGTCGGCCAAGGGGAAGAAGAACATCTTCGGCCAGCCCGTCACTTTGATAGAGATGCAGTCCGAGGCCGGAGCCGCCGCCGCGGTTCACGGCGCGCTTGAGACCGGCGCGCTCGCCTCGTCATTCACGTCGTCGCAGGGGCTCATGCTGATGATCCCCGTGCTTCACAGGCTCTCGGGGCAGAGGCATCCCGGCGTGCTCCACGTCGCCTCGCGCACCGTCGGCACGCACGCCTTCTCGATTTTCGGCGACCACTCCGACGTCATGAACTGCCGCCAGTGCGGCCTCGCGCAGCTCTCGACGGGCAGCGTGCAGGAAATCATGGACATCGGCGGCGTCGCGCACCTCGCGGCGATAAAGGGGCGCATACCGTTCATGCACTTCTTCGACGGCTTCCGCACCTCGCACGAGATAGACAAGGTGGAGGCGATGCCCTACGAGACGCTCGCCTCGCTGCTTGACCGCGAGGCGCTGGCGCAGTTCCGCGCCGAGGCGCTGAACCCCGAGCACCCGATGATGCGCAGCACGGTTCAGAACCCAGACATCTACTTCCAGATACGCGAAGCGAACAACGGCTTCTACGACGCGCTACCCGGCATCGTCGAGGACTACATGGCGAAGATCAGCGCGATAACGGGCCGCGAGTATCATCTGTTCAACTACTACGGTGCGCCAGACGCAGAAGAAATCGTCATCGCGATGGGCTCCGTCAGCGGCGCGGCGGAGGAAGCCGTCGATTACCTCAACGCGCAGGGCCGCAAGACCGGATACGTGCAGGTGCATCTCTTCCGTCCGTTCTCGGTCGAGCATCTCTTCCGCGCGATTCCGAAGAGCGTCAAAAAAATCGCCGTCCTCGACCGCTGCAAGGAGATGGGCTCGAACGGCGGCCCGCTCTATCAGGATATATGCACCGCCTTCTCGGGCAGCGGAATGAGCCCCGTCATCGTCGGCGGGCGCTACGGCCTCTCGTCGAAGGACACCGACCCGACGCAGATAATCGCAGTATTCGACAACTTTGCGCAGGAAAACCCGAAGAACAACTTCACGATAGGCATCAACGACGACGTGACGCACCTCTCGCTGCCGCTCGGCCCGCGCGTCAATCCAGACGGCGCGCGCCAGCTTTCCTTCAAGTTCTGGGGGCTCGGCGGCGACGGCACGGTCGGCGCGAACAAAAACACGATAGACATAATCAACAGCTACACGAGCAAGTACGGGCAGGCCTACTTCGAGTACGACGCGAAGAAATCCTTCGGCGTCACCATCTCACACTTGCGCTTCTCCGATACGCCGATACGCTCGTCCTACCTCGTCAAGCTCGCGGACTTCGTCGCGGCGCACAACCCGACATACATCCAGAACTACGACATAGTGAGCGAGCTGAAAGAGGGCGGCACGCTGCTGCTCAACTGCCCGTGGGAGCCGGACGAGCTTGAGGAGAAAATACCCGCGGACATCCGCCGCAAACTCGCGCGCAAACACGCGAAGCTCTACACGATAAACGCGACGAAGATAGCCGAGAAGCACCACCTCGGCAGCCACGTCAACATCCCGCTTCAGTCGGCCTTCTTCCACCTCGTCGACCTCATCCCGATAGAGGACGCGAAGCATTATATGGAAGACGCCGTGCGCAAGACCTTCTTCGCGAAAGGCGACGAAGTCGTCAACAACAACATCGCGGCGATAGAAGACGGCGGCGCGATGCTCGTGCGCATAGAAATCCCCGACAGCTGGCTCGAGGCGAAGGACGAGCCGAAGCAGGCGCGTCCCGCGGGAGAGCCCGCAATCGTCGAAAAGCTGCTCGAGCCCATCAACCGCCAGCAGGGCGACGACCTTCCCGTCAGCGCCTTCAAGGGCTACGAGGACGGCACGGTCGAGCTCGGCCTCACGGCGTTCGAAAAACGCGCGATAGCGACGCACGTCCCCGAGTGGGACCCGGCGCGCTGTATACAGTGCAACCGCTGCGCCTACGTCTGCCCGCACGCGACCATCCGTCCGTTCGGCCTCACCGAGGACGAGGTCGCGAACG
>UQVV01000293.1 GCA_900544635.1 uncultured Cloacibacillus sp.
TACGAGGGCGGCGGATTTCCCGCCCCGTCGTTCGGCTCGGAGCCTGTCGCCGCAGGGCGTGACGGCGTAGAAGGAGCGAATCAGATGTTGTTGAAATTATTGGCCTTTGCCGCCGCGATGCTTCTGTTTCCCGCATACGGCTGTTCTGCCACGGAGAGAGAGGCGCGGGCCTTCGACCTCCACAGCCACATCATCCTCCGCGAGCATACGGATTTGCTCGCGAAGCACGGCGCGGAGCTCGAGGAGACCTTTCCGCTTCCATCGTGGAGCGCGGAAGAACATCTGAAATTTATGGACGAGGCGGGAATTGAGACCTCGGTACTCACGATGCCCGCGCCGCAGCCCTATTACGGCGACGCGGAGGAGAGCCGCGCCGTCGTGCGCAGGATAAACGAAGCCGCAGCCGCAGTGAAGCGCGCGCATCCGGGGGCGCTTCCTATACTGCGCGGCGCTGCCCCTGCCGGACGTGCAGGGAGCGATTGACGAGGCGATATACGCGCTCGACGTGCTGGGCGCGGACGGCGTGAAGCTCGCGAGCAACAGCCGCGGGCAGTACCTCGGCGACGAGGAGCTCGACCCGCTCATGGAGGTCCTCAACGAACGCGGCGCGGTGGTAATAATCCACCCGCACCGCCCGACGCCCTATCCGGAGAAAATTATCGAGACGACGCCGCTCGCGATGTACGAGTACACGGCGGAGACGACGCGCGCCGTCGTCAACATGATTTCGCGCGACGTGCTGAAACGCTATCCGAAGCTGAAGGTCGTCGTGCCTCACGCGGGCTCTTTCCTCCCGCTCGCCGTGCCGCGTATGCAGGCGGTGTTGCCGGTGTTCCTCGCGCAGGGTATGCTGCGTCCCGTCGACTGGGAGGCGAATCTATCGCGCCTCTATTACGACCTCGCCGGAGACCCGTCGCCCGAGCAAATTAAGACTCTGCTCACGATAACGGAGCCCGGCCACATTATGTACGGCTCCGATTATCCGTACAGGCCCGCGAAGATCTGCGCCGAAGGCCTCGCCGCCGCGCACGAACGATGGAAGGCCGACGCGGAGCTCGCGCCCTACGCGGAAATGTTCCTCAGCGAAAACGCCCGCGCGCTCTTCGGCGGCGGACAGAATATAAACAAAACGGAGTGATTAGACATGAAGAAAAATTTAGGCTCTGTGCTCGCGCTCTACCCGACGCCCGCGACGGTCGTCGGCAGCCTGCGCGACGGCAAGGTCAACTGGCTCATGGTCGGACACCTCGGCATCATCGGCCACGACCGCATCTTGATAAGTATGCACAAGGCGCACTTCTCCAACAAAAACATAATCGCCGAGAAAAAGCTCTCCGTCAACATCGTCGACGAGGCTATGCTCCCGCGCGCCGACTACGTCGGAACGGTGAGCGCCACGGCGGCGGACAAGTCCGGCGTCTTCGCGTGGCGCGAGGGCGAGGCGGGGACGCCGGTCATAGACGACAGCCCGCTCGTCATGGAGTGCGAGGTCGTCGACAATTACGAGACGGAGACCTTCGATAACTTCATCTGCAAAATAGTGAACACCTACGTGGAAGAATCCGTCCTCGGCGAAAACGGCAAAATCGACTACGCGAAGCTGAAGCCCGCGCTCTTCGAGATGCCTACCTACTCCTATCTGCGCACGGGCGAAATCATCGGCAAATGCCGTGAAATCTGCAAAGAAGGCAAATAATCCATATTCCCTATTGACTTCGAGTCCGCTTCAAACTCTATCATAGCGGCACAGATTTCATAAAATCCTAAAGGAGGGCGTTGCATGAAAAAATTCATCAAGCGGCTGCTCGGCCTCACGGCGGCGGCTGCGGTCGCGCTCGCGGGAGGCACGGCCTTCGGGGCGGAGGCGGACGTTCCCGTTGTCTACTTCACGAAGGACATCAGCCCCGCGGGGCTTCTCAAAATTTACGACAAAATCAGCGCGGACATAACGGGCAAGGTCGCCGTCAAGCTCCACACCGGCGAGCCGAACGGGCCGAACCTTCTGCCGCTGCCGATGGCGAAGGCGCTCGTCGCGCATATCCCGAACAGCAACATCGTCGAGACGAACGTCTACTACTCAAGCCCGCGCCAGACGACCGAGGGACACCGCGAGACGCTCAAGACCAACGGCTTCGACTTCTGCCGCGTGGACATCATGGACGAATTCGGCACGGTCATGCTCCCCGTCAAGGGCGGCAAGCACTTCACCGAAATGTCGATGGGCGAGAGCATCACGGACTACGACTCGATGGTCGTCTACACGCACTTCAAAGGCCACTCGATGGGCGGCTACGGCGGCTCGCTGAAAAACATCGGCATCGGCTGCGCCGACGGCAAGGTAGGCAAACAGATGATCCACGCGAAAGACGGCAGCCAGTGGGGGCGCACGCAGGATGAATTCATGGAAGCGATGACGGAG
>UQVV01000294.1 GCA_900544635.1 uncultured Cloacibacillus sp.
ACGAAGTACAACAGCAAGCTGCCCATGGAAGGAGATTTCCCGCATCGGCTCGATGAGTGCGCCGCCGGGCATACGGAAGAGGGCGCTCACGATGGATGACGTCCGTCCGTGCCGCTGCGGGAACGAACAGATTTCAGTAATCATGACCGTCTCCGGCACGCAGATATACTGCGCGCGCTGCGGGCGGTCCACAAAGCGCAAAACGCGCAGGGAAGCGATAGAGGCGTGGAACGCCAGAACGAGAAAAGGAGTGTATAAAGATGGCAAAGCTGTACGAACTGACCGATGAATATAACGCCCTCTGGGACGCGCTGAACGACCCCGAGGCCGACTGGGACGCCGCCGAAACTATGCTTGCTCAGATAGAGGGCGAATTCGACGGCAAGATAGAGAGCTGCGCGAAGGTTGTCCGCTCCATGGAGGCCGAGGCGAAGGGCGCGAAAGAGGAGGCGGACCGCCTCGCGAGCCGCGCGAAGACGCTCGAAAGCAAAGCCAAGGGGCTCAAGAAATATATGCTCCAGGAAATGCAGATGGCGGGACGCACGAAGATACAGACGCCGCTCTTCGCGATCGCGGTGCAGAAGTCGCCTATGTCCGTTATCGTGCACCCGGAGGACGAAGCCCGCATCCCGGAGAAATACTGGTACGAAATCCCCGCGACGAAGCAGCTCGACAAGCAGGTCATTAAAGACGCGCTGCTCGGCGGCGAGGCTGTGCCGGGCTGCGAGCTCCACCAGGGCTACCATCTGAGGATACGCTGATGGCCGACAACGACGGCATCCCAATGGCGCCGCCGACCTTTGAGGGCGTCATGAACGACGGAGGCCCGCGCAAGCTGGAGCTCTCGCTATGGCAGAAGCTCGACGAGCTCTGCGACCTAGTGGGCAACTACATCCAGAAGGACGGCACCAACGCGGCGCAGAAATACAAGTACGTCTCCGAGGGCAAGATGCTCTCGAAGGTCAAGCCCGCGCTGCATGAGGCGCGCCTCGTCAGCATCCCAACCTTCGAGCTTATTTCGAGCGAGGACAAGGCGACCGCGAACGGCAGTATATGGAAGCTCGTCACCGTGCGCTGCACGCTGCGCATCTACGACATAGATTCCGCCGAGTCCGTCGAGGTCGTAGCCATAGGGCAGGGCATAGACGCGAACGACAAGGCCGCGGCGAAGGCCCAGACGCAGGCGATGAAATACGCCTACTGGAAGCTGCTCTGTCTTGAGACCGGCGACGACCCCGAGGCGGACGAGAAAACCGACCAGCAGCAGTTTATTCCGCAGTCTCAGCAGACGGAGAACCCGTGGACGCGGCTGCAAAATCTATGGACCACGTCGCGCTTCCCGCCGGCGGAGCTGAACGGCTACCTCTGCCGGCGCTTCGGCAAGGCGACCGTCGACCAGATATTGCCGCACGAGCTTGACACCGTGAGCAACGAACTGACGAACAACCTGCGCGCGCAGGGAATTTTTATCTAGGAGGTACAGACATGATATTAGCGACGGTTTACGGACGGCTCACGAAAGAGCCGGAGATACGCGCGACGAACAGCGGAACGCAGGTGGCGGGATTCTCCGTCGCTGTGAACCACGGTAAGGACGCGCAGGGCAACGAAACCACGACCTATGTAGACATCAGCGCCTTCGGCAAAACGGTGGAACTGGTGACGAAATATCTGCGCAAGGGCTTCCGCGTCTGCGTGCTCGCTGATTTGAGACTGCGCAGATATACGACGCAGCAGGGCGTGCAAGGCTCGGCGCTTGAAGGCACGGCAATACGCATAGAGCTCATAGACTTCCCCGAACAGCAGCAGCCCGCGGCTCAGCCGCCCGCGCCGGCACCCGCCGGCGGTTACGCTCCGCAGTATCCCGGCTATCCAGGTATGCCCGCGCCAGCGCCTGCGGCGTACCCGAATTATGCCGCGCCCGCCGCGCCACCCGCGCCCGGGGCGTATCCTCCGCCGCCTACCGGCGGATGGACGCCTCCGGGGACGCAGGAGAATATGTTTCCATTCGGCGCCAACGCACAGCAATAACGGACGGGGGCTCTGCCCCCGTTAATATTCGCCATGATAAAACTGCGCGACTATCAGAAAACGATGATTGACGAGGTCGCCGCCGAATTCGCAGCCGGAAACCGCGCCGTCTGCCTCGTCGGGCCGTGCGGCTGCGGCAAAACGGTCATGGTGGGCCGTCACGGAGATGCAGCGCAGGCGCGTCCTTTTCCTCGTCCACAGGCAGGAGCTTATAGACCAGTCCTCCGAGACCTTTCGCGAGATGGGGATAGCGCACGGGGTAATCGCCGCCGGCGCGCCGCGCGATTATGGGCGGCTCGTGCAGATCGGCTCTGTCCAGACAGTAGTCCGGCGGCTCGGCGAACTGCCGCCGCCCGATTACATCATC
>UQVV01000295.1 GCA_900544635.1 uncultured Cloacibacillus sp.
AGAGCTTACAAATTACGGAAATCTTTCAAAAGGGGTGGTTCTGTGTACAGCGTTATAAAATGTCTGCTTGTTTTGGTACTGACGGCTGTCTGTGCGGCGCAGCCTTCGTTTGCGGCCTCTCCGCGTTATGTGGAGGGCGAGGCCATAGTCATGCTGCGGCAGGGGATTTCCGCGGGGACGGCGGGCGCTTCGGCGAAGAGTGTGGCGAACGGAGCGGCGGACGCGGCATCGGAGCTCGGCGCCGTGGTGGTGCATAATTTCCTTCCGGTGAAGGCGGCTGCGGACTCCGAAAATTCGGTAAACTGTGGGGGCGCGGCGCGGACGCTTTCAGCGAACGGCGATGAGCGCGGCGGCGAGACTTACGCGGTCGCACAGCTGCGCAGCGCGGGCGGGGAGAACACGGAGGAATTTATCGCAAGGCTGCGCGCGAACCCTAACGTAGTATCGGCGATGCCGAACTATATCATGCGGCTTTCCGCGAAGGCGCGCGGCTCGGAGGACGGAACGGATGAAAGCGCAGCCGCCGTGCCGGACGACCCGCTCTATGAAGAGCAGTGGGGGCTTGAGCGCATAAATATGCCGGAGGTCTGGGCGCAGGCTGCTGAGGCCGATTCTGAGGAGGTCGTCGTCGCGGTGATAGACACCGGGATACTTTACGACCACGAGGACCTCGCGGACAATATGTTCGCGTTCGACGGCTCTACCCTCGAGAAGATGGACGTTGAAGGGATCGGCGCGGACGAGTTCGCCGGCAGCCACGGCGCATGGTTCCGCAGCAGTGTGGAATTTAGCGGCGAAGACGAAGATATACTTGAGACTTCTGCTTTTGCACCGAGTCCCATCGGGCCGGGCGACGGAACTACGCAGCTTGCTTCGATAGACGATATAATGTCCGTCACAGAAAATTCCAGATACGTCGCCGACGTTGAAGGACACGGCACGCACGTCGCGGGCATCATCGGCGCGGTGACGGACAACGCGACGGGCGTCGCTGGCGTTGCGCGGAACGTCAAGCTGATGGCGGTGAACGTTTTCTCGGCGTTTGACGATGACGGCGGATACTCGATCGGCGCGCTTACGAGCGACCAGATACGTGCGATAGACTTCATCATTGCTGCTAAGGAGGCCGGCGTAAACGTACGCGTCGCGAATATGTCTCTAGGCAGCTGGACCGACGAGGACAACGCGGCGGAGAACGAGCCGTACAGCGCGAAAATAAAAGCGCTCAGCGACGCGGGGATAATCGTCTGCATCGCGGCGGGCAACGAGGATCAGGACCTTGACGCCCCGGACGAAGAATATGCGGGACAGATATGCACTCCCGGAATGTTCCGTTATGAGAGCACTATCGTCGTCGGCGCGAGCGGCGAGAACAACGAACGCAGCGAGGCTGCCGGGTCAAACTACAGCTCGTCCGGCGACTGGGTAGACGTTTTCGCGCCGGGCGGCCATATCATGAGCACATGCCGCTATAATCCGATTACGGGGGATTACAATACGTACGACGCTGATGGTTATACATCCATAAGCGGCACGTCGATGGCCTCTCCGCACGTCGCTGGCGTTGCGGCTCTGCTTTGCTCGCTGTTTCCGGAAAGGGGCGCGGCGGAGATAAAGCAGATGATTCTCGACGGCGCGGACGGTTCGGTGCTGCGCGAAGGATATTCGCAGTACGGGCTGATCGACGCCTATGAAGCGTGGAAGATAGGCATGGGCGCTGCGACCGAGGCCGAACCTGTCGAACCGGAACAAATCCCAGTATCAGAGGGCGCGGCCGCCGTCAAGGCTGAGTTTGCGTCGGACAAGGAGGCTCTGCCCGACAGTTTGAAAAACTGCGTAACCGCGGTGGATGATGAAGGGCTTTATCTCGACCATGCTATTGTCGGCGGCGCTGTGGAATCGCTTGAAAGCTCGAGAGAGGTCGAGCGCGTATCGCTCTTCCCGGTATTCAGCGCGCAGAGCGGCGAAGAGGGCGAGCTTGACGCCGCCGCGGTCTCGGCCATCGCTTTCACAGTCCCGGGCGAAATATTCGGCGACGGTGGCGGACTTGGAGACGTGGCTGTCTGCAAGGTGAAGCCGGACGGGACGTGCCTCAGGTACGCTCTCGATGAGGACGGCGCGGCGGCCGACGGCGAGTTTAAAATTTACAACAAAGACTGGAGCTCTTTCGGCGGGACGTTCGACGGAGAGGCTCACTACAACGTCGTCCTCTATATAGCCGACAACGGCCCATACGACCTTGACAGCGCGGAGGGGACTATAACCGACCCGACCGCGATTGTGCGTTACGGCGCGCAGAAGCAGTCTGTCTCCGGCGGAAGCGGCGGCGGATGCTCCGCGGGCTTCGGCGCGGCGGCGTTATTCGCGCT
>UQVV01000296.1 GCA_900544635.1 uncultured Cloacibacillus sp.
TCTATGCCGGTGTGTTGCCTCTGCTGGCCGTGTTCATCGTATTCAACATGAGCTTTACCTCCTTTGACGTGTCGATCACCGCCACGATGAAATCCATGGGGCTAGAGCCTTTCCTCGGCCTGCAGCTGGCCATGTTCGCAGTCGGCTCCTGCATCGGCGAAGGCGTTTCCGCGTTTAAGCGCGATTTCAAAATTTCCCTCTTCGCCCGCGACGTTGAGCCAGTAAGCGCAGGTGCGCGCGTTTATGACGAAATCCAGCCCAGTCTCGCGCTTCAGCTCGACCAGCGCCGTTATCTTGTCGAGCTGAAAATCGAGCGGCGATAACGTGCCGTCTGGAAGGCCGTCCTCTATATTGAAGCCGACGGCCCCGGCTTCGAGCAGCTTTTTTGCGTTTTCCTTCACGCCCTCCGGCGTCTCCGCATATCCGCGCTCGGCATCGACGGAGAGAGGAATGCCGATGCGCTGCGCCATCCTCTCAACAACGTACAGGAGTTCGTCGAACGTTATTGTCTCGCCGTCCGGGCAGCCAAGCGAGTAGGCTATTCCCGCGCTCGAAGTCGCTACGGCGGCAAATCCAGCGCGTTCAAAGACTACGGCGCTTCCCGCGTCCCATGCGTTCGGCAGGACGAACATTTTACGTTCCTTGTGCATATTTGAAAAAAATTTCGCGCGTTCTCTCTGTTTTTCGGTAATCATGGCATGCCTCCAAAATCTCGCGATTTCTCAAAATAGAATTACAGCGCCGTGCCCTTCTTCGGGACGGTTAAATTTTCCATATTGACGCCCTCGTGCGTCAGCAGCCATACTTTTGTGCGGATTCCTCCCGCGTAGCCAATGAGGCTTCCGCTTGCGCCGACGACACGGTGGCATGGAATGATTATAGAAATAGGGTTGTGCCCCACGGCTCCGCCAACTGCCTGCGCCGACATAGATGCTTTGCCGCTCTCCGCAGCCATACGCTTCGCTATGCTCCCATAGGTAATCGTGCCGCCGTATGGTATTTCACAGAGGATTTTCCAAACTTTTTGACGGAACGGGCCGCCTATCGGAGCAAGCGGAAGCTCGCACTGCAGCGGCGCTTTTCCGGCGAAATACCTGTCGAGCCACGCCTTCGCAGCGTCGAACACCGGCAGGCCGCCGCGCTCCGTCATCTCCTCCGGTATAGTGTCGCCGAAATATTTCTGCCCTTCTATCCAGAGACCGTTAAGCGCCGCGCCGTCAGCCGCAAGCGTGAGCTTCCCAACCGGAGAATCGTATTTTGTCGAATAGAACATCTTCAGTCCTCCTTATAAAGCGAATTCCAGATGTTGACCGTCGCGTAGCTGCGCCACGGCCGCCACGCTTCCGAGATTTTGAGCAGATCCTTCGGCGCGCAGCCCGCGAGCGCCTTTTTTATCCCCGCGTCCGTTTCGAGGAAGGCGTCCGTCCACGACATCGCGCGCATCGCGATATAGCACGCAGTCCAACTTCCGACGCCACGTATTTCGAGCAGTTTTTTATCTCTTCTTTGGGCGACGGACAGAGGCCGAGATTTATCTCACGCTTTACGAGCTTTTCGGCAATAGTCCGCATCGCCGCGGCGCGTGCGGAGATTACGCCGAGTTCGCCGAGACGGCGTTCCGCTCCGCCTTCAAGCGAAATCATCGTCTCCGCAGTCGGGAAGGCGCGCGTCAGCCCATCTACGCCGGTTTCTACTGGCGTGCCGAAAGCCGCGGCTATTCTGCCGGCGAGCGTAGAGGCGGCCCTGACCGTAATTTGCTGTCCGAGGACGGCGCGCGCGGCCATTTCAAAGACATCGAAGCAGCCCGGCACGCGCGTACCGAGGCGGCACAGCCCGGGCTTTATGCCGTTCATCGTAGAGAGCGCCGCATATATTTCAGACGGCTCGCAGTATAGGTCGAACATCGAGCGCACCCTCGCGAGCAGCCGCGGCAGGACGGGAAGCAGACTTTCGCTCACAGTAACGTCGAGCGCGTTTTTCGCCGGATTGTGCGAGACGGCGAACCATCCGCATGCGTCCGCTCCGTCCGCGCCGGCGCCAGCAAAGCGCACCGCGCGCATGTACGCGCCGCCGCGCACCGTTTCCACGCCGGGGATCGCCCGCGCGGCGAAGAATCGCAGAATCTCGTCCCAGAGGTACGGTGGTCGGTAGCCGAGCGAAATTGTTATCGCGCCGTCTGTTTGACTTTCCTTCGGCGCGGAGCGGCGCATCGCTGATGGGTTCATCTTGTAATATTTTTTGAAAGCGTCATTGAAGCGCCGCAGACTTCCGAAGCCAGAGGCAGCCGCTATGTCTACGATAGGAAGGGCGGTGTCGGCAAGAAGGCTCTTCGCAAGCAGAAGGCGGCATGTCAGCCTCC
>UQVV01000297.1 GCA_900544635.1 uncultured Cloacibacillus sp.
GGCTCGACGGAGCGCGAGAAGGTGAGCTGCACGGGGCCGCGCACCTGTCCGGCTTTCTTGGTGATTTTCGCCTTGGATTTTTTCTTTTTGCCGCCGTCCTCGGACGCTTCCGCTTCGCCGCCGTCGGCCTCTTCCTTATTGCCCGTGCTCATGACCGCGCCGAATGCGCGGATGTCGAAATATTTGCGGCACATGCCGGCCTGCGTCTTGTCCTCGAACTCCTGCGTCTCGGCGGGGCCATCGGGCGTTTTTCCGCCGTTCTGCTCGTCGTACATGGCGGCTATCATGTTGTTGAGGACGGCCCTTTCCTTTACAAATATGTCGAAGCCCGGTTTGTCCTGCGCCGTTATCTGGAAGTAGTTGCGTATCTTTCTCTTTATGCAGACGTCGGTGACGAGGCCGTCGCCCGTCTCCGCGTCGACGCGCGGCAGATTTCCCGCGTCGGGGTCGCCGTTCGGGTTGCCGTCCTTAACGTCGAAGAAGAAGATAAAGTCATATTTGTTTTTAAGCTCGGTCATCGTGCGTCCTCCTTAGTCCTTCGTCTCTGCGCCTTTTCCGTCAGCGTTTTTGTTTTCTTTCCCTTTGAATAAGTCCTCGCGCTGGTGATAGTAGCCTATCGCGAAATTTCCCTGCTGTTCGAGCGACATATGCTTCGGCAGCCCGCCTGCATCTATGCCGGAGAAAATCTCCGTCAGCAGCTGCTCAAAGATTATTTTCCTGCCTGTGTGGATTTTCGATAAATGGTGGTTCTTCAGACGGAGCAGCGTCGGAAGAACCGACGCCGGAGTTGACGACATAGAGCTGTAAAATCTGTCCATCAGCGTCGTGTTCAGGCCGGGATTCGCCTCTTCCTGCAGCTTTTGGAGGACGGCGAGAAGCCTGCCGAGCCTGTACGACGTATCCATGTTGTTTTTATCGAGCGACACCTTTATCTCAGCTCCTTTTGTGTTTCTGTATTTTCGGTTCAGGTATGCCTTTACGAACGCGGCTCGCACGCCGCTCGGGTTTCTCTCGGCGCGTATCCGTTCCATGATGTGGCCGAAGACGGACGAAGGGAAGGGCGTCCCGTTGAATATCGAATAAACCATCGCCGGTATCATGTTCGGCGGAACGTTCTCCATTTTGCCCTGAAATTCCGACGCGCGCAGGATGTCGTAAATTGACGGCTGAATTGTTTCGTCTCCGTTCAATAGCTCCGCGTCGCTGAAGTATCGTCCGACGTTCGCGGCGATCTCCTTTATAGTGCCGCGCTTCCAGAAGACTACGCTGAGCCGCGCTTTGTTCGGCGCTATGCCGAGGACGCAGAATTTGTCGCCTGTGCTTGTCGGCACACGCCCCGTGAAAATCGCCTCGAATATATTTTTCGCGTTCGCGACGCCGAAGTCCGCTTTCTTCTCTCGTCCGGACCTGGAACCGTATATCAGCGCCTTGACCGCCGATTCCGCGTCCGCGGCCTCCTCTTCGGATATTATGTTCGGCTCCGCCCAGAAGAGCAGCGTCGCGCCGCCGAGCACGACGCGGTTCTCGTTGGACTGCAGCAGCATGTTGAGCGCCGTCGTGTAGCAGAACTCGGCTTTTTTCGAGACCGGCGCGTTGTAGCCCTGCTCCTTGCCGTAGGAGTCGTAGCCGCTGTTCCTCTGAAAGCCGACGAGGTTCGCCTGGCTGGCTCCGACGCCGATCTTAGCGTGAGTGCGCGCAATCTCACCTATTTCGCCCGTGACCAGGCAACGCCCTACGACGCCGCCCTCCTCCGGCTCCGCCTCGGCCGCAAGCGCGGCGTGCTCGATGAGCTTCGGATTCTCCGTCACGGTGCGGCTTTTGTCGCGCAGGCGGAACGTCATGTTGCAGCCAGCGATTTTGCTGCAGTCGGGCCAGCTCGGATGTCCGAGGACTTTCAGATGCTCGCCCTTCTCGTAAAATTTTATGACGGCGGCGATGTCTTCTTCCCGCTTCAGCTCCTCCGGCAGACTCTCTAGCTTCGCGATGAACGAGCCGAGCTGCTTTTCCGCGTTCGGATTTTCCTTTCCGACCTGCGGCTGTCCGAGCACGTAGCCGTAATGATCCCAGAGCAGGTTCGCCGTCTGCCAGCTGGCAGAGCCGGAACGTCCGACGGACTTCGGCATGAGCGTCATGATTCCGCGCCTGCCGTCGGCGCGCATGTCTGTGAGATTGACGAAATCCCCGTCGGAGGTTATCTCTATAAGATATTTTATCTCCTTGTACTCCATGCCGTAGGGCGCGACGTTTTCACCGCTCCTCGGCCGGCGCGACTTCCGGATGTAGTAGTTTGCGAGCGACTGTAAAATCATCTGAAAATCTCCCCGCTTTCCGG
>UQVV01000298.1 GCA_900544635.1 uncultured Cloacibacillus sp.
GTTCCGCGCCGCGCGCCGGATTTTGCCGCCGCGCCGCGCGGACGCCGCAGCCGCCACGCGCTCTGCGCCGGGGCTGGAAATTATGGCGGCTTCCCGACGCTGAAGCCGCGCCGGAAAGTTTCGCCGCAATCTTCACCGAAAGGATTGACATATCCGTCCGCCGCTGTTAATATAATCGCGTCATCGGTTAGCTAAAGCTAACGCAGAGACGAAGACGAAAGATTTCCAAGCAGGCTTCCCTTCGGCCGGCAGACAGAAAGCTCTCGTTGTTTTACCACACTCTCTCTCCTATAAGTCTCATAACCTTCCCAACACACGAAGCGCGCCCTCCGTAATCCCGCGGGGGGCGCAAACCTTTTCTCGCGGCGCGCGCCCCGCGGCGCGGGCGGAACGGCGCGGATGCGCGCATACGAAAAGCGCGGCCAGAAGGCCGCGCGCTTGTCCGTAATTTTCCGAGAACGCTACGCCGCTTCCTTGCCCGCCATCGCCTTGACGAACCAGTCCTTGCCCTCGACAAGGCGCGAGATGATGAGAGACGAGCAGGTGTCGCCCGTAGCGTTGACCATCGTCGCGGCGGGGTCTACGAGGAAGCCGATCGTCGCGATTATCGGGAAGGCCTCGGGCGGGAAGCCGTAGAGGCTGACGATAAGCATTTCTCCGACGAGGCCGCCGCCCGGGATGCCGGAGAGGACGACGCCCGAGAGCACCGCGACGGTGACGGCGGTCGCCATCGTGCCTATGCCGTCGAAGGGCAGGCCGAATATGCCGAAGAGGAACGAAATTTTAAGGATTCCCGAGAGGCAGGAGCCTTCCATGTGCGCCGTCGCGCCTATCGGGAGCGCTATCTCGCTGATGTCGCGCGGTATGCCCATCTTCGAGGCCGCCTCGAGGTTGAGCGGCAGCGTCGCCGTGCTGCTGCCCGAGCCGAGCGCCATGAGCGCGGGCGGGATTATATTCGTCCAGAAGGTGCGGACGCCCTTGCCCTGCGTCGCCCACCACGAGTAGATCGTGAAGGCTACGAAGAAATATCCGAAGGTCGCGATGTGGTAGATGACTATCGCGCGGAAGTAAGCGCCGAGGAGCTTCGGGCCGTAGTCGCCGACGAGCGTCGCGAAGTAGGCCATGAGTCCGATGGGGGCGTAGTACATGAGGTACTGCACCATCTTGAGCATCGCGTCGGCGAAGACGCCGATGCCGCGTCCGACGGCGCGCCCGCGCTCGCCGAGCGACTGGAGGCAGAAGCCGAAGAATATCGTGAAGAGTATGAGCGGCAGCATCGCGTTGCGCGAAAGCAGTTTGACGAAGTCGTCGGTCGTTACGGCCTTGACTATCTGGTCGGGCGTGCTGAGCGCCTGAATTTCGCCCGCCGCCTGCATTTCAATGTGGACGCCCTCCGCCGGCGGGAAGAGCGTGACGGTGACGAGCATCAGCAGCGCCGCTATCGCGCCCGTGACCGTGAAGACGAGGACGAGAGACTTCATAACCTTGCCGAGGCGCTCCATCGACGACATCGAGGCGACGGCGCTGCATATCGTCGAGAAGACGAGCGGGACGACGACCATGAACATCGCGTTGATGAAGAGGTCGCCGAGCGGCTTGAGGATGAGGGCCTTCTCGCCCATCACGGCGCCGATTACGCAGCCGAGCGCGATGGCTCCGAGCAGGATGATCGGGAAGCGGTAAGACTTGAGTACGCTGTTCGATTCTGACATAAGAAAAGAATTCCCCTTTCGCGTTGTATTTGATAAATTTTGCCGCTCTATAAAGAAAGCCGCTCAGCCGGCGGCTTAGTATTCTGGCCTCCGCGCCTGAACGCGGTCAACCTGAAACGACTGTTTTGAACACATCTTTCCGCTTTTGGCATTATACAGCATTGTCTTTAAAATTACTACGGACGACGTGAAAAATATTTCAGATGCGCAACGCGAGAAAAATATTAAGTTAAATAAAACAAAAAATTTGTTTCGCAACGACGCCGCCCTCCGCGCCGCAGCGCGGCGAAAGCGCAGGCCGTGCTCCGCGCGCGGAGCCGCGGCGTGAAACATCAGACAGCGCGCACGAGCGAGCCGCCGCCGCGGTTCAGTTTTTTGTTGTATGATAAGCGCATCTTAGAAAAGCGGGAGAAAGCCATGCCGGATAAAACAGCTCTGTTTGAAAACAAGAAGATTCGTTCCGTTTGGGTCGAGGCGGAGGAAGAGTGGTATTTCTCGGTCGTCGACGTAGTAGGCGCGCTGACGGACAGCGCGGATGGAAGAAAATACTGGAACAAGCTCAAGCAACGTCTAAAGGAGGAAGGCAGTGAAACGGTGACAAATTGTCACCAGTTGAA
>UQVV01000299.1 GCA_900544635.1 uncultured Cloacibacillus sp.
GGACATGGCCTACGTCCTCGACGAACCGAGCGTCGGACTGCACGCGAAGGACATCGACCTGCTCAAGAAATCCCTGCGCGCGCTGCGCGACCACGGCAACACCGTGCTCATCGTCGAGCACCACCGCGAGGTCGTCAAGCTCGCGGACCACGTCGTGGACATGGGACCGGGGGCCGGAAACAATGGCGGCGAGGTGGTCTTCGAGGGAAGCTACGACGAGCTGCTGAAATCCGAGACAATTACGGGGCGGATGCTACAGATGAAAAGCCCCTTCAAAACCGGGCTGCGCGAGCCGAAGGGCTGGTTCCGCGTAGGGCCGACGAGCCTGCACAACCTGAAGAACGTCAGCGTGGATTTGCCGCTCGGCGTCATGACGGTGATCGCGGGCGTAGCGGGCTCGGGCAAAAGCTCGCTGATGGAATCCTTCCAGAATCAGATAAAGGAAGATGTAATCTTCATAGGGCAGAAAAACATGGGCATCAACCTGCGCTCCACGCCCGCGACCTACCTCGGCGTCGCCGACGACATACGCGCGATATTCGCCGCGGAAAACAAGGTCTCCTCCGCGTGGTTCAGCTTCAACTCAAAGGGCGCCTGCCCCGCCTGCGGAGGCTCGGGCGTCATAGTTTCGGGCATGGCCTTCATGGACTCGATAGAGACCGTCTGCGACCTCTGCGGCGGAAAGCGCTACTCGAAGGAGGCGCTCGCCTACACCTACAAGGGCAAGAACATCGCCGAGGTGATGGACATGACGGTGGACGAGGCCGCGGAGTTCTTCGCGGGCCGCCCGCTCTGCGAAAAGCTCACCTCGCTGCGCCGCACGGGCCTCGGCTATCTGCATCTGAACCAGTCGATGACGACGCTCTCGGGCGGCGAGCTCCAGCGCGTCAAGCTCGCCTCGCATCTGAACGAGCGCGGCTCCATCTTCATCCTCGACGAGCCGACCGACGGCCTGCACCTCGACGACATCAAGACGCTTATGAAGCTCTTCAACGAGCTGACCGACGCGGGCAACACGCTGTTCCTCGTCGAACACAGCGTAGACGTGATGAAAGAGGCCGACTACATCGTGGAACTCGGCCCGGGCGGCGGCAACTCCGGCGGGGAGATAATCTTTGCGGGGCTGCCGCGCGATATGCTCTCCTGCGAAAAATCCGTAACGCGCCCATACCTCGCGGAAAGCCTGCCCAATTCGGAGGCGCGCGCATGATTATCAAGACCGCCGACAACCTGCCGAAAAACGACGAATTCACCTTCACGGCGATAGATTTCGAACGCGCCAACAACTGCCAGAGCTCGATATGCCAGATAGGGCTCTGCGTCGTCGAGCGCGGGCGCGTCGTAAAATGCGCGGAATACCTTGTGAAGCCGCCGAAGCGCATCTGCTTCTTCCAGCAGAAGCCCGTCGAGATTCACGGCATAACCTACGAAGACGTGGCCGACGCGCCGTCGTTCGCCGAGGTCTGGCGCGAAATACTGCCCGACATAGAGGGACGCCCGCTCGCGGCGCACAGCTTCCGCGACGACGCGAAAACGCTAGAAGCGGCGCTGCGCTCCTTCCGCCTCAAATACGACTACAAGGCCGCGGGCTACATCTGCACGCTCGAGCTCGCGCTGCGCGCCGGAATCCACGGCGAGAACAACAAATACAGCCTCGAATCTCTCTGCGAGCGCTACTCCGTGCCGCTGCGCGCGCACCACGCCGGCTCCGACGCCGAGGGCTGCGCGCGGCTCGCGCTCAAGATAGCGGGCGAGCTCGGCATAGACTCCTTCCGCAAGCTCGCCGAGCTCTCGCAGCCGCCGGAGGTGCCCGAGCCGGACCTGCCCGACACGCTCTCCTGCGCGGATTTGGAAGAGCTCGAAAAATACATCAGCCGCCTCAAAAGCAAGAAAAACATCCGCCTCGCCGACTGCCCCAAGGCGCGCGAGCTGGGCCGCGCGAAGCGCATCCTGCACCACAACCCGGAGGCGCAGCTCGCGAAGGAGACGGCGATGAGCGCAAACGCCCTCAACAACTGGCTGATGCGCGCCGGAAACGAAACGCCCGCCCCGCGCCGCCCGAGAAGACGCGGCGGCAGAAGACGCACAAAACGCGCCGCGCCTCCGCAGCTGAGCTGAAACGCTCCGTTGAATACTTTCGCCGCTATGGGCGGAAGAATTCAATGAGACTGCGCGGCCGCTTCAGATAAGGTTTTTATCCAGAAGGAAATCCATAACGTTGATGTTCAGCACGCCGCTTTCGTCGTACCATCGTCCCGCGGTATCCCTGCGCACGATTATCTTAG
>UQVV01000300.1 GCA_900544635.1 uncultured Cloacibacillus sp.
GGGAAGGTCAGGGAGAACGCCGCTATCAGCGCGGCGATTTTCTGCGTGGTTTTCTTCATGCTTTTTTTGCCTCCTTCTGCTTTTTGATGTCGAGAGCAGCCGCTATGAAATCCTTGAAAAGCGGATGCGGACGCACGGGGCGCGAGAGGAATTCGGGATGGAACTGGACGCCCACCATCCACGGGTGGTTGTCGTTCTCCATAATCTCGACCTGTCCGCCCATCGGGCAGACGCCCGCGACGCGCATTCCGGCGGCCTCAAACTCCTTTATATATTCGTTGTTGAACTCGAAGCGGTGGCGGTGGCGCTCTTCTATATGCGTCGTGCCGTAAATCTTCTCGGCCTTCGTGCCGGGCTTTATCTCGCACGGATAGGTGCCGAGGCGCGACGTGCCGCCGATGCCCGCGACATTTTTCTGTTCTTCCATAAGGTGGATGACTGGGTGCGTCGTGCTTTCGTCCATCTCGAGGCTGTTCGCGTCGGCGAAGCCGAGGACGCTGCGAGCGAACTCTATAACTGCGACCTGCATTCCGAGGCAGAGGCCGAGGTAGGGCACGCCGTTCTCGCGCGCGTATCTCGCGGCGACTATCTTGCCTTCGACGCCGCGCTGCCCGAAGCCGCCGGGGACGAGTATCGCGTCGGCCTTTCCGAGTATCTCGGCGACGTTCCCGGTCTCCAGGTCTTCCGCTTCGACGGGGAAGATGTTTACCTTGACGCCGTTCGCTATGCCGGCGTGCAGGACGGCCTCGTTGACGCTGAGGTAGGCGTCCTTTATCTCGGTGTACTTCCCGACGAGCGCGACGGTGAGCGCCTCCTTGCGCGTGTCGTACTTATGCAGGAATTCCTTCCAGTCCTTCATGTCGGGCGAGCCCTTCGTCGGCAGACCGAGCTTCTTGAGGACGAGGTGGTCGAATTTCTGCGAGTGCAGCACCATCGGTATTCTGTATATCGTGTCGGAGTCGACGGCTTCGAATACTGAATCCGAAGGAACGCTGCAGAAGAGCCCTATCTTCTCACGAAGCTCCGGGCCGACTGTGTACTGCGAGCGGCAGACTATCACGTCGGGCTGGATGCCTATCCTGCGCAGCTCGTTGACGCTGTGCTGTGTCGGCTTCGTCTTGAGCTCTCCCGAGGCCGCGATGTAGGGGACGAGCGTGACGTGGCAGTAAAGAATGTTGGAACGCCCGACGCGGCTCGCGAATTGGCGAATCGCTTCGAGGTAGGGCAGCCCTTCGATGTCTCCGACCGTTCCGCCTATCTCGGCGATGACGATGTCTTTGTCCTTGCCGACGCGCTCTATCCTGTCCTGGATTTCGTTCGTGATGTGCGGTATGACCTGCACAGTCGCGCCGTTGTAGCCGCCGGCGCGCTCGCGCTGTATGACGGCGGAATATACCTTTCCCGTCGTGCAGCTGTTTTCTCCCTTGATCGTTTCGTCTATGAAACGTTCGTAGTGGCCGAGGTCGAGGTCCGTCTCAGCCCCGTCCCACGTTACGAATACTTCTCCATGCTGAAAAGGGCTCATTGCTCCTGCGTCTACGTTGATATAAGGGTCCATCTTGATGATGCTTACCTTATACCCGCGGCGTTTCAGAAGAACGCCGAGCGACGCGGCTGTAATTCCCTTGCCGAGAGATGACACAACTCCTCCGGTGACGAAAATATACTTAGTCATTGATTGCAAACGCCCCTTCTGGCATATCTTATTTATCTAAGGTACTGCAGCGGGTTTCTCGGTTTCCCGCCGACGCGCACCTCAAAGTGCAGATGGTTCCCCGTCGACCTTCCCGTGCTTCCGACGAGGGCTATAGTCTGGCCGCGTGAAATTTTCGCGCCCTTTCTTACAAGAAGCTTGCTGCAGTGTCCGTAGAGCGTCGTGAGCCCCTTGGAGTGCGAGAGGACTATCGTGCGTCCGTAGCCGCCCATCCAGCCGGAATGCACTACCGTGCCGTTGGCCGGCGCCTTTATCGCCGTTCCGCGCGGAGCCGCGATGTCGAGGCCGGAGTGGAACACGCGCCGTTTTCCGAACGGGCTCTTTCTCCATCCGAAGTTGCTCGATATGCGTCCCATCGTCGGCCAGCGGAAGCTGCGCGAGCCGCCCGTTATCTTGACCGAGGCGCGGCGGACGCCTCCGCGTCCCTTCGACGCTATGCGGACCTCGGTGTCGGCGATAAGCTTGCCGCCGGGCAGGAATATCTCCTCGCCGAGGATGAGCTTGTCGCTCTTCATCGCGTTCGCGAGCTTCACCGCGTCTGAGGACGAGCCGTACTTGT
>UQVV01000301.1 GCA_900544635.1 uncultured Cloacibacillus sp.
CCCGTAGGCAGGCCGCGGAAGCTGATATAACACCTGACCGAAATACGAGGAAAATATAAAAATCACGCCGCCTTGCAAAATCCACGCAAAGCGGCGTTTTTGGGCCTGTTTCAAAAACATCCTCGCCTTAATTGAAAGAGCAAACGGCAAGCTTCGTCGCCCCGCGCCTGACGCGGGGCCCAGCGTCTTTGATTCCCATACGTTACGGCATTTGAAGCCGCCGGATTCCGCGTCCGGCACGAAATGACGAACGAGCGCCGTTTTTCTTAATTAATCCACAATAAACAGCTTCGCGCCGTTCGGGGAGAAGGACCGGTGGCGGTTGTGTTCGTCGTCCTCGGCGACGTAGCCCATGCCGGCGGTCAGCTCTTCTTTGCTGCCGTCCTCAAGCTCCGAGATAATCGAGCCCTCCATCACGAACAGCACATGTCCGCGTGGGCACCAGTGGTCGGCGAGATAGCCCGGGCCGTACTCGACGACGCGCGCGCGGACGTTGCCCTGCGAAAAGGTGCGCCACAACGCCGCGCCGGTCTCGCCCTTGTGCTCCTCCGCGGGAATCTCGTTCCAGTCCACAGTCTTGTACGGTACGCCTTCGATTTTCATTGTTCTTCCCTCCCGTAAAATAGCCGTATGTTCGTAAGCTTTATTCTTCCTGCAAAAACTCCCTCAAATAATCATCGAGCTGGTCGAAGTCCATTAGGAAGGCGTCGTGGCCGTTGTCGCTTTCTATCTCTTCGTAGTAGGCGGCGACGCCGTTTTTGGCGGCGGCGCGGACGGCTTCTTCGACCTGCCAGTTGGGGAAGAGCATGTCGCTGGATATGCCGAGGCCGAGGAGTTTATGCCCCGCGAAGCGTTTCCACGCCGCGTCGACGCCGCCGCGGCCCGCGCCGATGTCGTGCAGGTCCATCATGCGCGTGAGGTAGAGGTAGCAGTTCGCGTCAAAGCGCTTGACGAGCTCCTGCCCGTGGTGGTGCAGGTAGCTTTCTATCCGGAACTGTCCGCCCCACGCGCCGGCGGCTTCGTCGGCCATTTCGCGCATGTAGCGGTTTGAGAAGGTCTGTTCGCTTTTGTAGGTTATCATGGCGAGCATTCTGGCGGCGGCGAGGCCGTTGACGGGTCCCGCGCCCTCGTAATCGCCGCCGCGCCACTGCGGGTCGTCCATGATGCTCTGGCGCTGGACGGCGTTGAAGGCTATCGCCTGCGGGTATAGGCGGTCGGGGGCCGCGATGAGCGCGCAGCTGTTCGCGAAGTCGGGGAAGGATATCGCGGCTTCGAGCGCTATCATGCCGCCGAGCGAGCCGCCGACTACGGCGCGCAGGCGCTTTACGCCGAGCGCTTCGAGCGCGGCTTTCTGCGCGAAGGCCGCGTCGCGCGGCGAGAGTATGGGGAATCTCATGGCCCAGCGCCGCCCGTCCGCGGGGTTGACGGCTGCGGGCGAGGTGCTGCCGTATGGGCTTCCGAGGTTGTTGAAGCATATTACGCGGTATCTCCGCGTGTCGAGCGCCATGCCGTCGCCGACGACCGCGCCCCACCACGGCTCCGGCTCGCCCGCTTTGCGTTCGCCGGCGAGCTTCCAGCTTCCGGTCAGCGCGTGGCAGACGAGTATCGTCTCGTCCCCTTCGCCGTAGTCTCCGTAGGCCTGCGTCAGCTCTTCAAAGTACGCGCCCGAGGGCAGCGTCACGCGCGGCAGGACTACGGAGGAGTGTTCTTCGCGCATTATTTGCGTTTACCGCGCCGCCGCGGCGAGCCCTCTTTCAAGGTCGGCTATTATGTCGCGCGCGTCCTCGATGCCGACGCTGAGGCGCAGCATTCCGTCGGATATTCCCGCGGCGCGGCGCTGTTCCGGCGCGAGCTGCGAGTGCGTGGTGCTGGCGGGATGCGTGACGAGCGTGCGCGACTCGCCGAGGTTCGCGGCGTGGTGAATCATCTCGAGCGCGTCTACGAATTTGCGCCCCGCCTCTACGCCGCCTTTGACCTCGACCGCCATCATGCCGCCGCAGCCGTCTTTGAGGTAGACCTTCGCCATGTCGTTCTGCGGATGGCTCGCGAGGCCGGGGTAGCGCACCCATTCGACCTGCGGATGGTTTTCGAGGAAAGTCGCGACCTCCATCGCGTTTTCGCTGTGGCGCTTCATGCGGAGGCCGAGCGTGCCGAGCGACATGCGCAGCAGATAGGCGTCGAAAGCCGACGGGCAGCCGCCCAAGTCGCGCAGTATCGAGGCGCGCAGCTTCGCGGCGAAAGCGGCGCGTCCGAAGCGCTCAGTGAA
>UQVV01000302.1 GCA_900544635.1 uncultured Cloacibacillus sp.
CCGCGCTCCGACGGAACGGCCTGTCCGCGCAGCGGACATTAAAAATTTCCTTAGGACGTTCCTAGCGCCCGATGAAACGGGGCGGACCCTATCGGCAACGTTTGGCCGATGGACGCGGGGCCCGGCGGCTTTTTATTCCCATACGTTACGGTATCTAACGACACTGGATGCCGGGTCAAGCCCGGCATGACGAAAGTGCTGTTTTTCTTAAAAGTTTAGTCGCTATAATTCCACAACGCCGCAGAGCTTAGCCGCTCATTCGTCCCTTTCGCGCAAAATCCTTTCCCGCAGAGCGCTTATCCGGCGTCTTATCCGCTCGCGTCTGTACTTCCAGGCCGCGTTCTCGCGCGGGCGCAGCGCCGTCCGTATGGCCTGCGGCAGATCGCCGCAGCCAAGCCACTCCTCGCAGCGCCTCAGCAGGTAGTTCCGCGCCTCCGACTCGTCGGCCCAGCGCCGCTCGCCGAGGTTTTCGAGCGTTTTCCCTATAGTGTGCTTGTCTGCGATGCTGAACCAGTTGCCCGGCGCGTCCCTGAGATAATGGACGCTGCCGACATGGTGCGAGGCCGTCGCGGAGGTGAGCAGCCCCGCGACGAAATCCTGCTCGAACATGCCGATATTGACGAAGCTGTGAATAGTCTCACGGTTCTTTCTCACCGTGACGCCGAGCTTCTTCATATACGCGGCTATATCTCCGCCGCCTTCCGCGCCGCCGTCCGCCGAGCCCGTCAGCTTCCCTATGCCGTATGGATTGAATGCGTAGGCCTCGAAGCCGAAGACGTAGCCCGTCATAGCGGCGAGCGTGCCGCCGAGGCTGTGGCCCGTGCAGACGGCCTCCCTTTCGGAAAATCCGTACTTCTTCTGCATCTCCGCCGCGAACGCAAGAGCGTCGTACATCTGCGGCGGCGGGCCGAAAAGCATCATGCGCGCGTCGGTGAGGATAGTGTCCTTGACAGGCTCGCGGATAAACTCCGTGCCGCGGAAGGCGAAGACATAGCCGCCCTCCGAGCGGTCCTTCAGCAGATAACACTGAAAGCCGCTCGCCTTCACGTCGCGCCAACCCGCCATAGCGTACTTCATGCCGGTAGGGTCGGACGTGAGAAAATACGCCATCTCCGCGGGCGCTTTGTACGACGCCCCCGAAAGCCTGGCGTACTCCATTATTTTTTCAGTTTCACGCATAAAGCCGCACACCACCCAGTCGAACGCCGTTACTCAATTATTAAATTCTCCGCGCACCTTCCCGTGCTTTGCAGAAACGGATTGATATCGCAGAGCTCGACGCCCTTCGCGACATAGCATATTCTTTCGTATCGAGCCTCTTTGATTTGTTTGCGGAGCATAGCAAGGATTCTGTACGGCTTACATACGCGGTTGCGCACGTCGCCCTCGAGAACTGTGTTCGGAACGTAAAAATTTGGGGCTTGTTCGGGAATCTTAAAGCCCATCGCCCCTCTGACGCTGCCCATTACGCGGGACGTTTCGAGATAGAAGCCATTGCCGTTAAAGCCGCCTATCATCTTGCAGTATATATGCGGGCAGACAAGCTCGTGAAGCACGCGCAGCTTTTGCTCGTGAACGCCGTTGGACGGCTTGATAAAATCGGATTTTTTCAGTCTTGAGTCCGCGCATCTTTCGTAAAACTGTACAGGCTTCAAATGCGTGAATACGCCGGTCAGATGCAAAAAATTCTGCGCGGCGAACACAGTCTCTATCATTTCAGGCGAGAGCGCGGCTTCCTTGTCTGAAACGTCATAGACAATCATATAGTTTTTATTGACTAAATTCTGCCGGTAAAGCGAAGCACAGCGGCAAATTTTACTGATTATTTCGTTGTCTCTCACTCGGCAACCGCCTTTCAGGCAAAAAAGAAAGAGGCGCGTCGGAACCGCAGCTCCGCATAGCCTCTTTCACGGCTAATTTTTCTGTCGCCCGCCGACTGTCCGGCACATTCGTCCGGCAATAAGTATCGGGATTTTCCGTCGCCCGCCGACCGTCCGGCACATCCGTCCGGGAATGATATCGGGTTTATTCAGGTGTTAGCCCACCTTTATTACTGGCTTCATTATATATGCTTCTAAAGACGTCGTCAATTTTCGTCAAAACGCGGAGAGCCCCGACGCGCTTCGGCACGCCGGGGCTCTGCTGTCCGCTCTCCCGCCCGGGCCGGGGGAGCGGCTCGCTTTCTGCGCCTTAAACGCAACATAAGCGTTTCAACTCACGCGCCCGCGTGGGGCGCGATTCTTTGCGGTCTGCCACATTCA
>UQVV01000303.1 GCA_900544635.1 uncultured Cloacibacillus sp.
GTCCCAGGCCGTGTAGCCGCGCGCCTCGAAGGTCGCGCGCAGGCCGCCCGAGGGGAACGACGAGGCGTCCGGCTCGCCCTTGATGAGCTCCTTGCCGGAGAACTCCATTATCACCGTGCCGTTATCGATCGGCGAGATGAAGCTGTCGTGCTTCTCGGCGGTGATTCCCGTCATCGGCTGGAACCAATGAGTGAAGTGCGTCGCGCCCTTCTCGACGGCCCAGTCCTTCATCGCGTTTGCGACGACGTTCGCGACGTCGCGCGGCACCGGCGTGCCTTCCCTGACGGAATTTTTCAACGCGCGGTAGGTCTCCTTCGGAAGACGCTGCTTCATCGTCGCGTCGTTGAAAACCATCGAGCCGAAAATTTCTTCCACCTTTGCCATCAACATCACCTCGCGGATAGCTTTTTTCAATGCGCAGATAATATTACTCTATGCGATAGATGTCAAGAATTAAGCGCATATTTTTGTAAATTTATTGCTTATAAAATCTAATATTCATCATAATGGAGATTTTATATTTTTTAAGCGTCTCTATAATATAAAAACGCGCGCGCAAAGGCTGCGGTGCAGGCACGAAAAAGCGGCCGCGCCTCAATGTGCGCGGCCGCCTTGCTCTTATTATTCTCTGTAAAATCCGTACTACTTCGTCTTCAGCGCGTTGATGACGTCCTGCGTGAGGTCCGTGCCGCCGTAGTAGACGAGCGCCTTGTTGACTACGATCGTGACGCCCTTTTTCTTCGCTACCTTCGCTATCGTCTCGTTGACTTCCTTGAGGATCGGCGTCATTATCTTCGCCTCTTCCTCACGCATTTCGAGCTGGAGGTTCTGCACTATTTCGTTCTTTTTCTTCTCGTCGGTCTCTTTATCGAAAGCGGCCTTCGCGGCGTTCGACTTCTTGTTGCCGAGGTCGTTCAGCTGCTTGCGCGCCTGTTCGAATTTCGAATACTGCTGGAGCACCATCATATCGTCAACGTAGCCCACTACGTCCTCCGCCGCGTACGAAGCCGCGCCGGCCGCGAAGAGGGCGACTACCGCCAGCAGTAATGCCACAAATTTTTTCATTACGTTACCTCCTGTTGATTTCTTTGCTCTTGCTCATACGTTATGACGCACAGCAGAATTTTATAACCTATCGCCTTTATTGTCCATAGCTGCGCTCAGCGGCGGACGAGGCACTTTGGGCCGCTGCCTATCAGGTCGCGGCGGCCGGCGCGCATGAGCGCCTTTATCACGTATTCGCGGTTTTCCGGCATCCAGTACTGGAGCAGCGCGCGCTGCATTTTGCGTTCCTCCGCGCCCTTCGGCACGTAGACCTCCTCGAGCGTGAATGGGTCGAGGCCGGTGTAGTATATGCAGGTCGAGAGCGAGCCGGGCGTCGGCGTAAAGTCCTGCACCTGCTCCGGGCGCAGGCCGCTGTCGCGTATGAACTCCGCAAGCTCCACCGCCTCTTTGAGCGTCGAGCCGGGGTGAGCCGAGATGAAGTAGGGCACTAAGAACTGTTTGAGGCCGAGCTTCTCGTTGACCTTCGCGTAGCGGCGCATGAATTCCTCCGTCGCCGCGCGGCCCGGCTTGCGCATGTATCTCAGCACGTTCGGGCTTATATGCTCCGGCGCTATCTTGAGCTGTCCGCTGACGTGCCAACGGCAGAGCTCTTCTAGGAAATCGCCGCTCTTGTCGGCAAGTATGTAGTCGTAGCGGATTCCGGATCGGATGAATACCTTTTTAATTTTCGGCAGGGCGCGTATTTTTCGCAGCAATTCTATGTAGCCCGTATGGTCCGCTCGGAGCTTGCGGCACGGCTCGGGATAGAGGCAGGATTTGCCCTTGCACGAGCCGCGCTTTAGGGTGTCGGGGCATGACGGCTCGGTGAAATTCGCAGTCGGGCCGCCGATGTCGTTGATATAGCCCTTGAAGCCCGGCTCTTTCGTCAAAAGCTCCGCCTCGCGCAGAATAGACTCGTCGCTCCTGCGCTGTATGATGCGTCCCTGATGCGAGGCAATGGCGCAGAATCCACACTCGCCGAAGCAGCCGCGGTGCGTGACTATGCTGAAGCGGACCTCGTCGAAGGCCGGGACGCCGCCCTTCGCGTCGTAGTCCGGGTGCCACGCGCGCGCATAGGGCAGCGCGTAGACCTCGTCCATCTCCGTCTGCGTCAGCGGACGCGCCGGACGGTTCTGCACGACGCGCCACGCGCCCTGGTCCTGTATCAGCCGCTTGCCGCGCAGCGCGTCCTGCTCCGCGTAGTAAGCGG
>UQVV01000304.1 GCA_900544635.1 uncultured Cloacibacillus sp.
AGGCACGCCGCTTTGCAAAATTACAGCGGAAGCCTATAAAAGCGGAAAAGCGGCGTTCCTCAGCCTCGGCTTCATAAAACAGCTCCGCGCCGATATTTTCATCGTGAAAGCCGTCGAACCATTTTAAGACAGCGTCCGCAGGCTCGCCTCGCGAAAGCGCGACGCACTCTTCCCAGCGCGACTCGGGCGCGAACTGAAGTCTGGCCGCAGCGCCGCGCAGTACGCCAGTCAAATCCAAGCTCTTATCTCCACACCTCGGCGCATACCGCGGGCGCGCAGCCGCAGGCGGAACGGAGCGAAACGCGCGCCGTCCCCTCCTTCTCGGGAGAGTATGAGAAGAGCAGGAAATCGCCCTTGTCGAGCTTGTATTCGCCCTCTTCGCCGCCCGCCGCGCACTTCACCGTGAGGCCGTCGGTCAGCGAATAAATTCCGCGCCAGTATTCCGACGCACCCTCCGGCGCGATCTCGGCGCACCCGCCGCCCGCCGCGCAGGCCGACATAGCGCCGCGGTAGCCGTCGACGGTCATCAGGTTGAAGTCCACGCAGCGCCCGACGGAGACCGTCTCCCAGCCGCCCTCAAATTCGTCTACGTCGGAGAGCGGCTTCATCGCGAGCGTGCGTTCGCCGTTGTGCGTCACCTCTATCTCGCCGTCGAGAATCATCAGCAGGCGGTGAATCCCGGGCAGCGCCGTGAACACGGACTTTTCGTCCTCGACTATCGCCGTGCTGATGCGCCAGTCGAAGCGCCGCGCGCCGTAGTCCGCCCCCTCGGGCCATATCGCGAGCTGCGTCGTCACGCCGCCGCTCCATCTGTTGTGCGAAAGCTCGTCTTTACGCTTCACTTCCACCTTCATCGCGAAATTCCTCCGTTTCGAAAAGTTTTTCAAAATTTTCCTCGCTGAATACGCGCACGCCGTTCTCCATCAGCAAAGCCGCCGCGACGCCCGCGCCCGGCACGACGCGGCCCGAGAAGCTGCCGTCGTAAACCGCGGACGAGCCGCAGGACGGGCTGCGCTCCTTCAAAATCGCGCAGCGGCAGCCGAAACGCCGCGCCGCCTCAAGCGCGCGCCGCGCGCCGAGCTCGAACTCCGCCGTCACGTCGCGTCCGTCGCGTCCGAAGACGCGGCCGCCCGATATCTCGCTCGGCTCGCGCGGCGCTTCGAGGCCGCCGAGCCGCTCCGGGCAGACCGGCACAAGCTCATGCTCCGCTCCGAGCGCGATGACGCGCGCGTCGGGCTTCGCGCCGCCGTCGTAACGGCACTTCGAGCCGAGAAGGCACGCGCTGACCAGTATCTTCATGACGATTCCCTCCATCGCTCGAAAGTATGGCAACACACACAAAGCATAACACGCGCGCGCCGTTTAGGCCAACGCACGCACTGCTCCGAAAATCGCACGCTTCCGCCATGCGCGGACGCGCGGCGCTTCGTTGCGGCGGACGCGGGCCGCCTGCCGCACGCAGCGGAAAACGCTCTGAAGCTTCAGCGCGTGCAGGTACGAGTCTGCCCTTCTGCTGCGCGCCGCGCGCAATGCCAGGCGGGCAATTTATTTATATAAACATTAAATTTTTGAAAGTTACCGCGCGTCAATAAAACGCTGTAAGTTTTGTGCTATATCAATAAACTATGCTTTGTGCTATACTCACGTGAACGGAAGGAAATTCCGGCGGCGCGCAAAAATCTGATGCGCGGCGCAATAGAAGGAGACAACAACAATGCTGTTTATGGGAAAATGTTCAAAAGAAGATTTCGTGAAAAGTAAGAGAAGATTCTACATCGTCGGCGCGATTATGCTCGCGCTCGGCTTCGTCTCGCTTTCGATGCCGCTGCTCGCGTCGTTCGCCGTCGAGACGATGATCGGCTGCCTGCTGCTCGCGGTCGGCCTCGGCAGCGCCTTCGGTGCCTTCAGCGCGATGCGCTCGGGCGACAGCCCGTGGCAGCAGGCCTTCATGGCGGTCATATCCGTCGCGGCGGGCGTCGTATTCCTCACGCATCCGCTCGCGGGCGTCATGACGCTGAGCATGCTGCTCTCGGCGTACTTCCTCGTCGACGGCGTGACGAAGGTCGTCGAATATTTCCGCATCCGCGAGATCGGCGGCTCGCTCTGGATACTTCTCTCGGGCGCGCTCGGCGTAATCCTCGCCTTCATGATGTGGAACAACGTGCTGACCGGCGCGTCGATGATAGGCATCGTGCTCGGCATAGACCTCGTATTCAGCGGAGTGAGCTTCATACTGCTCGGACGCGGCTGC
>UQVV01000305.1 GCA_900544635.1 uncultured Cloacibacillus sp.
CTTTACGAGAGCGGTGCTCTACCAACTGAGCTAAGCTGGCATGTCAGCGACCTACAACTATACGAGAAGCGCGCCCGCTGCGCAAGCCTCGATTTTCTCGCCACGAAACGTCGGCACTGCGCCCCTACAGCAGCCCCAGGACGCCGCGCACGAGCCGCTCGAAGTCCTCGGCGCGCTCGCCAGCCGCCTCGAGCACGCTCTCGTGGGAGACCGCCGGCGCCCCGGACTCGTTGGCGGCGAGCGTGAGGCCGAGCACGTGCATGCCGAGCGCCTTGGCCATGATGACCTCGCACACCGTGGACATCCCCACGTAGGACACCCCGAGCGCGCGCAGGGCGGCGACCTCGGCGGGCGTCGCCTCCGGCTCCGCGAGCTTCGCGTAGCGTCCCTGATTTTTCAGCGCGACGGCGTAGACCGCCGCCGCCACCGCGAGGAGCAGAAGCGCGAATACTATTCCGCGCCTCCGCCTGTCCTTCGCTCTTTTGTAATGTTTAGCCAAGTGAGGCCATCTCCCGTTATTTTGTCTTTTTCATCTTGTCCTTCAGGACGGCGAGCGCCTTCTGGAACTGTTTGTCGTCTTTCTTGTTCTTCATCGGCTCGCCCTCAACCTTTATGTCGGGCTCGAGCCCCTTGTGGTCGATCACGAAGCCCGAGGGCGTGTGGTAGCGCGCTATCGTCACGTATATGCCGGAGCCGTCTGGCAGGTTGAAGAGCGTCTGCACGGAGCCCTTGCCGAAGGTTTTCATTCCGACTATCGTCCCGCGCTTGTGGTCCTTTATCGCGCCCGCGAATATCTCGGAGGCGCTGGCGCTTCCCTCGTTGACGAGCACGACGAGCGGCAGGTCGTTAGCAAGGCCCGGCTTCGCGTAGAGCGTGTCGTTCGCGCGCTCGAAGCGTCCCTTCATGCCGACGATCACTCCGTCGCCTATGAAGCGCGAGGTGACGTCGACGCATACGTCGAGCAGGCCGCCCGGGTTGTTGCGGAGGTCCATGATGACGCCCTTCGCGTTCTTCGACGCCGCCGTCTCAAGCGCGGCGCGCAGCTCCTCGTCGGTCTTGAGGTTGAAGTGGTTCAGCTTGATGTAGGCGATTCCGCCGCCGAGCATCTCGAGGCGCACGGTCTTTATCTTTATGACCTCGCGCACAATCTTGACGGGGATGAGCTTGCTTTCGTCCTTGCGGCGTATGTGCAGCGTGACCGGCGTTCCCGGCTCGCCGCGCAGCATCTTGACTATTTCGTTGCTCTCCATGCCGACGACCGTTTTGTCGTCGACCTTGATTATTTCGTCGAGCGGCTTGATGCCCGCGCGGTCGGCTGGCGTGTCCTCTATCGGCGCGATGACGGTCGTCCGTCCGTCGCGGTTCGCCATGTATATGCCGAGGCCGCCGTACTCGCCCTCTATCTCCATATTCTCCTCGGCGAGCGCCTCGGGGTCGACGAAGCGCGTGTACGGGTCGTCGATGGAGGCGACGAGGCCGCGCAGCGCGCCGTAGTACATCTGCGTGTCGTCTATCTTGCCCTCTTTGTCGCCGTCGACCTGGTAGGTCGAGAGCGCGAGCTTCACCTGTTTTATTATCGCAAGCTGCTGCGGCGTGAAGGGCAGGCTCCGCTCCCAGTCCGCGCCGACTGCCTGCGGTATGCTGTAAAGCGAGACGCAGAGCAGCACGCCGATGAAGATGCCCGTGAGCAGATGCAGTATTTTAGATTTCAAATTCTTCACTTACCTTTCCGAAAAGCCCCGTTACTTCAGATATTTCATGGGATTCACGGCGTCGCCGTTGACCCTTACTTCAAAATGCAGATGGTTGCCGGTCGCGACGCCCGTCGCCCCGACGCGGCCTATCACGGTCTGGCGCGTGACCTTCGCGTTTTCGCTGGTCTCTATCTTCGACATGTGCGCGTAGACGGTCGTCAGGTTCGCGCCGTGGTCGATGATGACGACCTGGCCGTAGCCGCGCATCCAGCCGGTGTAGAGGACTTCGCCGGGGTCCGCGGCCTTTATCGGCGTTCCCTTAGGCGCGGAGATGTCGAGCCCCGTGTGCGTTATCTTCGTCTTGAATACGGGGTGCACACGCGTGCCGAACTGGCTCGTTATCTTGCCCTGTATCGGCCACGCGAGGCGGCCGCCCTTGTAGTAGACCGGCGTCGGCGCTACGGGCTTGCCCTGCTTGCGCTTCGCCGCGTCGGCCTGCGCCTTGAGCTTCTGCTTCTGCTGGAGAAGCTTCTTTATCGCGGCCTGCA
>UQVV01000306.1 GCA_900544635.1 uncultured Cloacibacillus sp.
CGGTTCGGGAGCCTGGGGCGCGGGCGGCTCCGGCTCCTTCGGCTGCTCCTCGGGCAGCAGCGGAAGCGCGCGTATCGCCTCTTTTATGTCGCGCAGCGGCTGGGCCTCTTCCATCAGCGTTCCGATGAGGCTGTCGAATTCGTTTACCGCGTCGGCCATTTCCGCGGCGAGCGCCGCTGGGACGGCCGGCTGGTTCTCTTTCCGGAGCTGTTCAAGTGCGCGCTCGTGCCACCATTCGTAGGCGTTGAGGCGGCGGCGCATCTTCGCCTTGGGCGGGAATGCGTCGTCCCAAAAATTAGTGCAGACGCCGCGCAGCAGGTTCACGCCGTCGAGGAATCCCTGAGCGCCGCCGATGTGCGCGAGCGCGACCGCCGTGTAGGCCGCGACGGAGATGTCCTTCGACTTCTGCCCGAGTATAGCGGCTCCGTTGTCCGCGACGGCCTGCCATGAAATCGGCGCGCTCTGACTGACCGAAGAAAGCTTCGCTATCTCCGCCGTCAGAGCTTCGTATTCGGGTTCGTACTTCGCGTCCGCACCCGCCGGCTGGTTTTCGCTGATCGGGGACGCTGCCAGTGCTGTTATGTCCATTGTATGTTTTCCTCTTGAATAGGCGTCTCCGCCGCGGCTCGCGGACGGAGGAATAAAATCACGTTTATATTAAGTAAAACATAATTTTTTTGCAAGCGCGCCGCCGTCCGGGGATTTTGCGCAACATCGTAAACGGCACGTCCCGCAGCGCAATTTGCCTTTGCGCGCCGCCGTTTGCAATTTGCAACGGAATAAATCTTGTGTATAATTTTAAACTGAAAAAGATAGTCCCTGCGTGGCCTTACGATAGTTATGACATGATAGTTCAGCGATATATCGGGAAGAGAGGCGGACGTGAACAGATACTTTCAGGAACAGTTGAGAATGCTCCACGAAGGGGCGCGGGAGTTTGCGCGCAAATATCCCGCGGCGGCTCCGATGCTGCTCGAACAGGGCGGCGACCCGGACGCCGAGCGGATACTCGAAGGGACGGCCTATCTGTGCGCCAAGATACACGAGCGGCTCGACCAGACTGCGCCTGAGCTTATACAGACGCTGCTGCGCGAGGTGTTTCCCGAATCTGTAATGCCCGTGCCGTCGATGGCGGTCATGCGCTTCGCGTTGAGCCACGGCTTTACGGAGCCGCTGCTCGTCGCGCGCGGCGCGCAGCTCGCCTCGAAGCCGATCGGCGGCGTTTCCTGTATTTACAGCACGATGCGTGACGTCACGGTGCTGCCGCTTTCCGTCTCGTCGGTGGAGAGCGAGACGCGCAGCGATATGTCCGGCAGCGTGACTCTGACGCTGCGCGCCGCCGCTCCGCTTGAAAAATTCCTCCCGGACAGGCTCGACTTTCACCTGACGGGCGGCTACTCGCTTGCGTCGCAGCGGCTTCTTGCGCTTCTGACGCGGCTCGAGTCGATAAACGTCTCGGCGGGCGCGTCGTCCGTCGAACTCCCATCCGCGGCGCTGTCGATACTGCGCTCTCCGCTCGAGGATCACAGGCTTCCGTCAGGGCAGGCGAAAAACCGCGCCTACGCGGCGCTCGTCCGCTATTTCTGTTGTCCCGAGCAGCTTACGGCTTTCTGCGTCTCGGGGATGAGGCGCCTGGCGCTCGCCGAGTCGGCGCGCGAGCTGAAACTGACCTTCCGCTTCGGGAGAGGCGTGACGCCGCCGCCGTTCACGGACGGAGCTTTCGCTGTCAACGCCGTAGCCGCCTGCAACGTTTTTCAGCTTCATTCAGAGCCGATACAGGCCGACTTCACTCAGGAAGAATACAGGATTTATCCTCACGTCAAGGAGAAGCAGTACGTCGACATACTCGGCGTGACGGGCGTCACCGCGATACGGCGCGGCGGACGCGCCGAGCGCTGCCGTCCCTACGGACTCTACAACGAGTCGCGCGAGGGGCTTATATACAACATCCGGTACGCGATGCCGGAAGAGGGCGAGCTGCCGGAGCATTATATTTCGATGCCGCGCCGTCCCGATTCGGAGGGCGGCTTCGACAGCTGCGTCATATCCATGGACTTGATATGCTGCAACAGAGGGCTGCCGAACAGGCTGCTCCAGGGCGATATATGTATGCCTACCGACACGACGCCGTCGAAGGTGGCCTTTGAAAACATCACTGCGCCGTCGCCGATGCTCGCGCCGCCGGCGGACGAAGGGCTTCAGTGGCGCTTCCTCGCCCATATGAACGCGAACCTGCTGCCG
>UQVV01000307.1 GCA_900544635.1 uncultured Cloacibacillus sp.
GCCGTAGGCGCGCCCGATGAGGAAAACGTTTTCGTCCGTAAGTTCGCCGTCGGCGATGCCGCGTATGTCGTATTCCCTAAAAATGTGCGCCGGAACCTGACTCATGACGATACCTCCCAGCCTTCGGTCAAGGACTTATTTTCTGAAAAGAATATAGCTTTTTCGCAGTTTTTGCAATTATGGAAAACGCCGGCGCGTTACTGCCGTCCGACCGCGAGCACGCCCATGACGTTCATCACGGGGCCGAGGTTCAGCGTCTCCTCGATGGCGGAGCGGTTGAACGAGGTCGTGAAGCGCGCGTCGAGGCCGAGCGCCTGCGCCGCGAGCGCCGCGTTCTGCGACATCGCGCCCGTCGCGAGCTCCGCGATGCCGTTCATGTTGATGACTCCGCGGTCGACGAAAATCAGAAGGCACGGCGCGCTCTTTGCGTAGTCCTCGTTTACGGTGCGGCGCAGCGCGCGCTTGTCGTTGTTGATCTCCATCAGCGCGTTCTTCTCCCAGTTGTAGAGATAGCCGCCGTCCTTGAGCATCACGTAGACGCTTACGTTGGGATCGCGCCCCATGATCACAGGCACGGTCCAGCTGTCGTCGCCGTTCTGTCCCGTCGCGGCCCAGAGTATCGTAGAAAGCTCGTCGAGCGTCAGCTCTTCCTTCGTGAAATCCTGCTCCGGAGCGGAAACGCGCGCCGCGAGAGTGTCGAATACGCCGGGGCCGCCGGTCTTCTGCGGCTCGGTCAGCACGAGGGGAAGCGCGAAAGCGCATGACGAGACGGCGAGCGTAAGAGCCGCCGCGAGAACGAGAATCTTTTTCATGGAAAATTCCTCCTTAATAAATTTATTCCTTATTGCGTCATCCCGTGAATCTTCTACACGGGATCTCCGTCCTAAAAGTTAGGCACAGCCGCGAATTTCGGCATGTAATCTAAACCGCCCACGGCCACGGAACCGTGAAGCCGAAGTATTCCGTCAGCTTTCCTCCGAACAGCATCGCCGCGGCGCACCCCGCGCAGAGGAACGGCCCGAGCGGCACGGCGGACTTGCGCGTGACCTTCTTCGCAGCGAGCAGGACGAGCGCCGTAACGCCGCCCGCCATAAAGCCGATATAGAGCGCGGCGGCGGCGAGCTTCAGGCCCGTAAAAGCGCCGATGCCGAGCATCAGCACCGCGTCGCCCGTCCCCATGCGCCCGCGGCTCAAAAAAATAATCGCGTATATAAAGGCGAAGCCCGCAGCCGCGCCCGCCGCGCCGTCGAGCGCCGCGGGCAGACCGCCCGCGAGCCGAAGCAGTAGCGCCGCGCCCGTCATGGCGAAGGCCCACGAGTCGTAGATATAGCCCGTGTCGGCATCCGTAATCGTGTGGAATGCGAGGAAGGGCAGCGAGGCCGACGAAAAAATAAAGGAGTACGACGCGCCGAAGCGCCAGAGGAACATCGCGCAGAGAGCGCCGCAGGCTAGCTCGGCGGCCAGGCACGAGCGCGGGATGCGCGCGCCGCAGAAACGGCAGCGTCCGCGCAGCGCGAGGAACGAGAGCACCGGCACGAGGTCGCGCGGCGCGAGCGCCGCTCCGCAGGAGTCGCAGCGCGAGCGCTCCGTTCCCCACCACTTCGCGCCCGCCTCCGTGCGCGAGGCCGCGGCGCAGGCGAAGGAGCCGAACGAGGCTCCGAGGAAAAAAGCCAGAATAAAGAAAAGCGGGCCGAGCTCAACCATGTAGACACCTCGCAGAACGAAAGGCTAAAATACAGCCTAAGCTATATTTTACACGAATACCGAAAAATTAAGGAGAGAGCGAAATGCCGATAGTGACCGTCAACATAAAGGAAGGGCGCACCGTGGAGCAGAAGCGCGAAATGGCGAGGCGCATGACTCAGGTCATCTGCGAGACGATGAAGGTCGAGCCGGCAGCGGTGCGCATAATCGTCAACGAAATGAAGAACGAAAACTTCGCCATCGGCGGCACGCTCGTCTGCGACGACCCGTCGATGCAGGTCAGGCCGAAGGGCCAGGCGTAGAGATGCCGGCGGCGGAGCAGGGCGGCATACGCATACGCGCGGCCTCGCCGTACGACGCGGCGGAGCTGCTTGAGATATACGCGCCCTACGTGCGCGAGACGGCGATAAGCTTCGAATACGAGGTCCCGGCGCTCGAGGAGTTCCGCGCGCGGATAACGGCGACGCTCGCGCGCTATCCGTACCTCGCGGCGGAACGCGGCGGCGCTCTGCTAGGCTACGCCTACT
>UQVV01000308.1 GCA_900544635.1 uncultured Cloacibacillus sp.
ACCTCGCGGGCTTCGACATCGTGCGCGACTGCATGCACGACGAGGACGTAAAGGGCTTCATGAACAAGATGCTCCACGAGGAGGTCATCCCGACGCTGCCGCTCGACAAGAAAGACCTTGAAGAGTTCGCATCCGCCGTCGAGGACCGCTTCAACAACCCCTTCGTCGACCACGAGCTCATGAGCATTTCGCTCAACTCCACCTCGAAGTGGAAGGCTCGCAACATGCCGAGCTTCCTCGACTACATCAAAATCAACGGCAAGCTGCCCGTCTGCCTCACGATGAGCCTCGCCGCCTACATCGCCTTCTACTCGAACGACGTGCAGGAGCTCACCGACAAGGGGCTCGTCTGCCGCCGACCGAAGGGCAACACCTACACAGTCAGCGACGACCGCTGGGCGCTCGAGTTCTACTGGGAGCACAGGAACGACACGCCGGAGCAGCTCGTCCATGCCGTCCTCACGAACAAGCAGATGTGGGACCAGGATCTGACGGAGATAGCGGGCCTCGAGGAAACCGTGCTCGCGGACCTCAAGAAGATACGCGCCGAGGGCGCGAAGGCGGCCTACGCCTCCTGCCTGTAAGGGACGCGGCTTCATGACGAAGCTCATCCGCATAAATCCGCGCGACAACGTAGCCGTCGCGCTGCACCCCGTCGCCGCGGGCGAAACCTTGCTCGTCGGCGGCGGGGCCGTCACCGCGGCGGAAGAAATCCCGCAGGGGCATAAAATAGCCCTCGCCGCGATAGCCGAAGGGCAGCCCGTAGTGAAATACGGCTTCCCGATAGGCCACGCGACGGCGGACATCGCCGCGGGCGCGTGGGTACACACGCACAACATGCGCACGAACCTCTCGGGCGAGGAAGAATACAGCTACGAGCCTGCCGTCCCCGCCGTCGAGCACGTCGAGCCCGAAACCTTCATGGGCTTCCGCCGCAAGGACGGACGCGTCGCCGTGCGCAACGAAATATGGATAATCCCGACCGTCGGCTGCGTCAACGACGTGGCGAAGAAACTCGCCGCCGACAGCCAGGACCTGGTCGCGGGCAGCGTCGAAGGGCTCTACGCCTTCACGCACCCCTACGGCTGCAGCCAGACCGGATCCGACCACGCGCAGACGCGCAAGCTGCTCGCAGCGCTCGCGCGCCATCCCAACGCGGGCGCGGTGCTCGTGCTCAGCCTCGGATGCGAAAACCTCCAGCACGACCAGTTCGTCGCGGAGCTCGGCGACTACGACCCCGAGCGGATAAAATTCCTCACATGCCAGGACGTCGAGGACGAATTCGCCGCTGGGCGCGCGCTGCTTGAAGAGTGCGCCGAGTACGCGTCGCAGTTCAAGCGCGAGCCCGTTCCTGTCAGCGGCCTCGTCATAGGCATGAAGTGCGGCGGCTCCGACGGCCTCTCCGGCGTAACGGCGAACCCGACCGTCGGCGTCTTCAGCGACATGATGATAGCGCGCGGCGGCAGCACCGTGCTCACCGAAGTGCCCGAGATGTTCGGCGCGGAGGGAATGCTGCTCAGCCGCTGCGTCAGCCGCGAGGTCTTCGACAAGGCCGCGAACATGCTGAACAGCTTCAAGGACTACTTCATCAGCCACCACGAGACCGTCTACGAAAACCCGTCGCCCGGCAACAAAAAAGGCGGAATCACGACGCTCGAGGACAAGTCCTGCGGCTGCGTCCAGAAGGGCGGCAGCGCGCCGATAGCCGACGTTATAGGCTACGGCGACGCGGTCACGGCGCACGGCCTCAACATGCTCTACGGCCCGGGCAACGACCTCGTCTCCGCGACGGCCATGACCGCCGCGGGCGCGCACATAATCCTCTTCACGACCGGACGCGGCACGCCCTTCGGAGCGCCCGCGCCGACAATAAAAATCGCGAGCAACAGCCAGCTCGCCGCGAAAAAATCGGGCTGGATAGACTTCGACGCCGGCCCCGTCGCCGACGGCGAGCCGATAACGGAAGCCGCAAAGCGCCTCTTCGCCCTCGTCCTCCGCGTAGCGGGCGGCGAACAGACGAAAAGCGAACAGATGGGCTTCCGCGAAATCGCCATCTTCAAAGACGGCGTAACGCTCTAGCGCATCCACCCTCCCAATAAACGCGCCCCCGCGGGAAACGCTCCGAAGCGCCCGTGGGGGCGCGTATTTTTTTGCAAAATCGCCGCGCGGCGCGCTTGACATGGAGCCGCCTCCAGACTTTAGGATTTTCGCAGAAGCTATATTCTAAG
>UQVV01000309.1 GCA_900544635.1 uncultured Cloacibacillus sp.
GGCCTTGATACGACCGGATAAATCCGGTTTTGCGAACAGTGCGAACAGCTATCCCCCTTAAATTTAGAAAATCATTGAAAAGAGCAAAAAATCTATTTTATGCCGATTTTCCGAAATAGCTGTTCGCAGGGTATAGGAATCCCTTGTGATACCAACGATTTTTTTGCGCGAACAGCTCTTGCGAACAGCTTTTCGAGGTGTTCGCGGGAAATCCCGAAAACCCTTGCTATGACCGGCTTTTTCAGTGCGAACAGCTTGTGATTACTATTTGAGCTGTTCGCATGACATGATGTTACTTTACGTTGCTCAATTCCTCCTCGGTAAAGTCTTTCGGCATCGTCCGCTTCGGCGGCACACGCCACATTCTCGCATTCGAGTGGCCCATAGGCCTGGATTTTTCGCCTGTAAGGCGCGTAAGCACCTTCGCCGCCTTGACTAGCTCGCCTGGCTTCGGAGAGACGGGAGGATAACCGCAGTCGTGAAGTATCTGCGTCGTCGTCCTCAGCTGCCACAGCTCGCGCATGCAGTCCCATTCAAGCCCTGCCACTATCATCTCTTCTATGCCGGAAGGCACCTCGAACTCGTGGTTGAGCTTCTCAAGAAGTATATCCTCTTCTTTCGTCAGCCACCACTGGTAATCCTCGTTATTAGGCTCTCTCAGGTGCGCAAGATAGAAGCGCTCGTAGACCTCGCGCCACATCTGCTGCATTTCGCCGCGGTCGAGCTTGTTTATGCGCGAAAGCGGGACGCACCACCATCTTGCATTCCCGGTGTCGTCCAGGAGGAACTGCCGCTGGTTGACGGTGGCCCCGTATATCGTCCTGCGCTGGAAGTCGGATTCCTTTCGGCTCCACGGCATCCTTATTTTATCCGAACTTCTCGTGATGAAGGCTTTGAGCGTCGGGATCTCTGAACGGTTGAATGTTCCTTCCAGCTCGCCGTACTCGACGCCCCAGGCCGATATGGCAGACTTTATGCTGTCTTTGTCTCTCAGGTTGAGGCCGACGCCTTCGGAGAAGAATTCATCTTTGCCGAAGAGCGTGCGGAACCAGCTCGTCTTGCCTATTCCCTGGCCGCCGACGAATGTCAGGACGCCCCGGCAGTGGAATCCGCGTTCCATAAAGACGGCCGCTATGCCGGATATAAGCCACCGCTTTACGAGTATTTCTTTGAACTCGCGCGGGAAGCCTCGTTCCTCTACGAGCGAATCATAGACGTTCTGGATCCTCCCCATGCCGTCCCAGGGCTCCGAGAGAATCCAGTCTTTGACGGGATTGCTTATGTTCTGGGAGCCTATGTTCGATATGAGCGGCTCGATGTCGCTTTTCGGGAAGCGCCAGCGCGAGCAGAGCGAGAGTATCTCGCCCATCGCCGCGTTCTTGGCGTTGTCGCCGCAGTACGAGCGTCCCGGCATGCTGAATACCTCTTCTTTTTTTATTTCGTTGTATGAGACCGTCATTCCTGCAAAGGCGAGAAGCGCGCGCAGGTTCTCTACCGTGCCGAGCACGCGCCCTCCGTCTGTGAGGTCAACGAACTGCGGGGCCGAGTGCTTGAGTTTATACAGCCCTTTTTTCTTGAAGGCGTCGAGCTTTTTGAGCATGTGCGCACGGCAGCGCTTCACGCCGTAGAGACAGGCGAAGTCGTTCCAGTCCGTCCCTTCGTCGCCTTCGCAGAAATTGGGATAGACAAACGGGACTCCGGTCTCTTCGAACACCTTTATAGCAGCATTGACGCCGGGGTTGCCGTTCGTCTTCCGGTCGTTGTCGGCCGCTATGATGAATTCTTTTTCCGGCCACGCGCGGCGGACGTTTTTGACTACGGGCATGAGGTTGCCGCAGTCGACCGCTATCACGACGCTTTCTCCCGTTGCGTCGGCCACTGTGCAGCCTGTAGCCCAGCCTTCGGTTATCCAGACGCGCGAAGAGAGGCCGGAGCCGAAACCGCGCGCCGGTCCCTCTTCGTTTTCTTCCGGATATCCGCCGTCCGGGCCGGCTTCGCCTTCATGAAGATATTCCTCGTGCGGCTGCGGAAAGTACGGCGGGTTTGTGCTTTCTTCCCCCTCTGTTCCCGCCCGCGGATGGGCGGAGCCGGAGGGAAGGGGATGCAGAAGAAGGCCGAAATTTCCCGTCTTCGGAGCGCCTGTCTGCGGCCGCTTGACGCCCTGCGTCGTTATCGTCTGGATGTTGACGATCTCGCCGGAAGCGTCGTACATCGGCCAGATTAGGTC
>UQVV01000310.1 GCA_900544635.1 uncultured Cloacibacillus sp.
GACGCTTCGTCGTCTACGCAGAGATGCAAAGCGGCAGGCCGGGCAAGACTCTGCTCTTCTCCGGACACATCGACACGGTGCCGGTGGTCGGCGGCTGGGACACGGACCCGCACACCGCGGTCCTCAAAACCGTCGGCGGCGAGGAGCGGCTCTACGGCCTCGGCGCGAGCGACATGAAATCCGGAATAGCGCTGATGCTTGCGCTCGCCGAGTACATGGGCGGCAAGGGGTCCGACGCTTTCTCCGGCGTGCTCTCGATGGCCTTCCTCCCCGACGAGGAGGCCTATTCCGTCGGCGCGCGTACGCTCATAAAGCACGGCGTCAAGGCTGATGTCTCCGTCATGACGGAGCCGGGCTTCGGACAGATATACGTCGGCGGCCCGGGCAAGATGCTCGTCAAGGCCGTCGCGAAGGGCAAGGCCTGCCACGGCGCGAGGCCCGAGGAAGGCATCAACGCCGTCGTCGAGCTTGCGAAGCTCATCGCCGTGCTCGACAAGATTCCGCTGCACGACGACGGCGAGATGGGGCCGCAGCAGTACGTCCCGTTCTCGATAAAGGGCGGCCCGGACCACTACTCGCTCTCCGTCCCGCAGGACTGTTACTGCTTCATCAGCAAGCAGCTCGTGCCGGGCGAGACGAAGGAAGAGGTTTTCGCTAACCTCGAAGAAGCCGTCCGCGGGCTGAACATACAGGGCAGCATCACCTTCGAGCTGTCGAAGCCCTTCTATATGCCCTACCGCGTCGACGAAACGAGCGCGGACTTCAAGCTATTCGAAGAGGTCTGCCAAAAAGAGCTCGGCTGCGTACCGCCCTACGCCATCGAGCCGAGCGTCAGTGACTCGAACTGCCTCTCCGGCGAGGCCGGCATCCCCGTCATAATGTTCGGCGCGGACGGCCACGGCAACCACCAGGCGAACGAATACGTCGTCGTCTCCTCCATCGACGCAGTAGGCCGCGTCTACCGCGGCTTCACGCACAGCTATCTCGCCTGACGAAGCCCGGCGCGGGGGACTCATCATCCGCGCTTTTCACCCTTCGGCTTTTCGGAAGCGCACGCATCATAAAGCGTGCGCTTTATTATTACAATTTACGCAATAAACTTAATAAGCATATAAGTTCATAAATATGGCACAAAAACGCCCGCCGAGCGCCCAGCGCGCAGATACTTTTATTATCTTTTCACAAAATTGACGCATAATATAATATATAATATAATTCTATCATTATTTCCGTAATTTAAGTTTAGGAGGGAACAGACGGTGCGTAAAACGTTAATACTCGGCGTACTTGTTGGATTATTGTCAGCGGCTTCAGCCTTCGCGGCTGAGCCCGTTAAGATCGGTTATCTCGCCGCGCTCACCGGCAACGACGCAGCCTACGGAGTCGCGGAGGTCCAGTCCGCTCAGATGTACGTTACGAAGCGCAACAACGAAGGCGGCGTCCTCGGGCGTCCGATAGAGCTCGTCGTCTACGACTCGAAGTCGCGTCCCGAAGACGCGGTCAACGCCGTGCGGCGCATGATAGAGAGCGACCACGTCGTCGCGATAGTCGGCTCGAACACGAGCGGCATCAACATAGCGACGGCCGCGCTCGTCAACGAAGCTAAGGTACCGCAGATAGGCACGGCGACCACCAACCCGCTCGTGACGGTAGACCCTAAGGGCAACGTCCGCCCGTACTCATTCCGCCTTACCTTCGACGACCCGTACCAGGGATTCCTCGGCGCGGACTTCGCGCTCAAGGATCTCGGAGCTAAAACGGCCGCCGTCATCTACAACGTCGGCTCCGACTACGCCCACGGGCTGCGCGAGTATTTCATCAACTACTTCGAAGAGCACGGCGGAATGGTGATAGCCGACGAATCCTACCGTCCCGACGACGTCGACTTCAGAGCCCAGCTAACGAAGATCAAATCGAGAGACCCCGACGTCCTCTTCATGCCCGGCATGGGTAAGGACATGGCGCTCATCATCAAGCAGGCCCGCGAGCTCGGCATGAGCGACATCGCAATCCTCGGCGGCGACGGCTACGGCGAGTTCATGGGAGAGATAGCGGGCCCCGCCATCGAAGGCTGCTACTTCATCCTCGGCTCCGGCTACCTCACGAAGCCATCGCTCCAGCCGATATTCCAGCTCTACAGAGACACCTACAAGGACGAACCGCAGGAGTTCGGCAACGTCTCGCTCGCCTACGACGCGATGGACTGGCT
>UQVV01000311.1 GCA_900544635.1 uncultured Cloacibacillus sp.
TTCTCCACAACGCAATAGACCAGCACAAGCTCTCGCTCGAGAACGCGAACTGCGCGATAGGCCACGTCCGCTACGCTACGGCGGGCGGCACGCGCCCCGAGAACTGCCAGCCGCTCGGCGCGGACTACGCTCAGGGGCCGATAGCGCTCGCGCACAACGGCAACCTGACGAACGCGCGCGCCCTCGCGGCCTATCTCGCATACCGCGGCGCGATATTCCAGACGACCTGCGACTCGGAGACGATACTCCAGCTCGTCGCGCACCAGCCCGGCGTCGTGCCGCTCGAAGCGCTCGAAGCGGCGCTCGAAAAGGTCGAGGGGGCGTACAGCCTCGTCGTCCTCATAGACGACTGCCTCATAGCGGCGCGCGACCCGTGGGGCTTCCGCCCGCTCGCGATAGGACGCCGCGGCGACGACTACTTCGTTTCGTCTGAGTCGTGCGCCTTCGACATACTCGGCGCGGAGATGGTGCGCGACGTCGAGCCGGGAGAGATTCTCGTCATAGACAAGCGCGGGCTGATTTCGCGCAAAAGGCCGCAGAAGCCGCGCCATTACCGCTGCGCCTTCGAGTACGTCTATTTCGCGCGCCCCGACAGCGTCATCGACGGACGCTCCGTCTACAAGACGCGCAAGGAGCTCGGCGCGACGCTCGCGCGCTGCGCGGGCTGCCCGAAGAACGCCGTCGTCGCGGGAATGCCCGACAGCGGCACTCTCGCCGCCATCGGCCTCGCGGAAGAGGCGGGCGCGGACTTCGAGGCCGGCGTCGTGCGCAACCGCTACGTCGGACGCACCTTCATCCAGCCGACGCAGCGCGTGCGCGAGGCGGGCGTCAAGATAAAGCTTAACCCGCAGCCCGGCATCTTCGACGGCAAGGAGGCGGTCATCGTCGACGACAGCCTCGTGCGCGGCACGACCGCGGGGCGCATCGTATCGATGATACGCGGCAGCGGCGCGAGCAAGGTCCACATGCGCATAGCCTCGCCGCCGGTGCGCTTCCCCTGCTACTACGGCATAGACACGCCGAGCTCGTCTGAGCTGATAGCGGCGCAGACGGACATACAGGAGCTCTGCCGCAAAATCGACGCGGACTCGCTCGAATATATAAGCTGCGAAGATCTCTGCCGCGCTATCGGCCTTCCGCAGGAGGAGCTGTGCACGGCCTGCTTCGACGGAAATTATCTCGAGGAAGAAGAAAAGAACGATCTTCTTGGATTTTAGTCATTAGCTCCGGGGCTTCGGTCCCGGAAATTACATTTTACGGAGGAAATAAAAATGGAGCTTACAAAGAAGGATTTCATCTACGAGGGTAAAGCCAAGAGGCTTTACACGACCGAAGACCCGAACTACGTCATAGTCGAGTATAAGGACAGCTTCACCGCCTTCAACGGACAGAAGAAGGCGACGATGAGCGGCAAGGGCGTCCTCAACAACAAGATTTCGTCGAAGCTCTTCCAGCTTCTCGCCGACAACGGCGTCGAGTCGCACTTCGTCAAGCAGATAGACGAGACGAACCAGCTCGTAAAGCGCGTCAACATCGTCCCGCTCGAGGTCATCGTCCGCAACATCACGACAGGCTCGCTCTGCAAGCGCCTCGGCGTACAGGAGGGCATGGAGCTTCCGCGCCCGCTCTTCGAGATGTGCTATAAGGACGACGCGCTCGGCGACCCGTTCATCATCGAGGACCACGCGCTGCTCTTCGGCTGGGCGACGAAGGAAGAGCTCGACAAAATCAAGGACATCTCGCTCCGCGTCAATGCGATACTCAAGGACTACTTCGCGAAGCTCGGCGTCGTCCTCGTCGACTTCAAGCTCGAATTCGGCAAAGACATGCAGGGCAACCTCATCCTCGCCGACGAAATTTCGCCCGACACCTGCCGCTTCTGGGACAAGTCGACCGGCGACCACCTCGACAAAGACCGCTTCCGCAAGGATCTCGGCAACGTGCTCGGCGCATACGAAGAGATCTGGAGAAGGATATCCGCGTAACGTAATATGAGCGGCATTTTCGGCGCATACAGCGTCAAGAACCAACCCGTACTCGAAGAAGTCTACCTCGGCCTCTACGCGCTTCAGCACCGCGGACAGGAGTCCGCGGGCATCGCGTGGGCGCACGACGGCCACGCCGCCTCGGCGCGCGGCTTCGGGCTTCTCCACAACGCAATAGACCAGCACAAGCTCTCGCTCGAGAACGCGAACTGCGC
>UQVV01000312.1 GCA_900544635.1 uncultured Cloacibacillus sp.
GAGCGCGAGGGCCAGGATTGCCCGCGAGGCCACGTAGGCCTGCCGACCGCCCGCCGAGACCATCGCCGCGCGCAGGCCGCCGCCGCCGCTTCCTACGACGACCACGTCATAGGGAACATACACTTCCGCCATTTTCTTTCCTCCATTTCATAACCGAACATCCGCCGTTAGCGCTTTTTGTTTTGTTTCAAACAAAACAAAACATACTATTCAAACGGACTCGCGTCAATAGAGTAATGGTATTTTTGTATGTAAAATATATTATGAAATTATGGCGGATTTCAAATGGCGTTCACAGAGGTCTTCCATGTAATCGGCGTACCGCTGGAGCACTTCGACTACAAGACGCTGAGACTCGTCCGGAAGCGATTCAAAGTATGAATAAAACTCTTTTCCCACGATACTGTGAAATCTGTTATGAGCATGGAATACTTCCATGCCTGAAGCCGTCGCTCTGTAATAGACTTCTTTGCGGTTGCCGGAGTCTCTGTAGCATTCCACCAGCCCACGATGCATGAACTCACGCGTCATTTTCGAGATCGTTCCCTTCGGGATCCCTGTTATATAGGCAAGCCGTGTCGTGTTGACACCGGGGTGTAGGATAATTTTTTCAAGCGTGTGCATTTCACGCGGCAGGAGCCGCATGCCGGGAGTATACTCGCGATGGATTCTATTGTCGATATTTGTATAGTTGCATATACGAAGAACAACCTCGTCAAATTTCAGCCGACAATCCGGCATTCCGACTCACCTCACAAATCTGATTTTATTCTTAAAGTCTATGAATACTCGCAAAAACTATCTGCGCCACATGCGCGCAGCCATTGCTTGAATTTTAGCATCGAGACGCTCCGGTGTCACATTTCTTTAAAGGCGCGGCTTTCAAAAAACTGCGATTTATACAAAAAACGCGGCGGGGGCGACATTGCCCCGCCGCGCCGCGTTTTTGTGACTGACGCGATGCCTTTGTTTACGCCGTTACGCTTCCGGACGGATTCTCTTGTAGAATACAGCCGAGCCGTCCTTGGCTTCGAGCATGTAACCGTCTTTGTTCTTCGGGTTGTGGAACTCGTCCATCGTGAGCTTCGTGTGCATGAGCTGGAGGTCCTTCGTCTGCTCAAGGGCGTCGCGGACCTTCTGCGGGTCGGTGCTGTTCGCGCGCGTTATCGCGTCGGCGAGCCAGTAGACGGAGTCGTAGGCCATGACTGCGTTCATGAATTCCTGGCACTCGGTTCCGGTCTGCTTCTTATACTTGTCGAAGAAGTCCTTCAGCGCGGGGTCTTCCTTCGCGACGTGGCTGACCCAGAAGGTGTTCTTCATGGCTTCCGCTCCGGCTATCTCCCAGAAGTAGTCGCCGTAGCCGTCGCCGCCGATGATCGGGACGGTGATGCCGAGCTCGCGGGCCTGCTTGACGGAGAGAGGCGTGCATTTGCCCATCGTCGGGAGGACGACGACGTCGGGATTGGCTTCCTTAATCTTCGTGAGCTGCGCGCGGAAGTCGACGTCTTCGCCGCGGTGGCCTTCGTCGGCTACGACCTTGCCGCCCTGGGCCTCGAAGCTCTTAATGAAGAATTCGCGGAGTCCGTGCGAATAGTCGCTCGATACGTCGTAGAGGATGCCGGCCGTCTTAGCCTTGAGGTCCTGAGCAGCGAAGGTGGCGAGGATGGCTCCCTGATAGGGGTCGAGGAAGCAGATACGGAAGTTGTAGGGGCGGACCTGTCCCTTTTCGTCTATCGTAACCTGCGGGTTGGTCGGCAGGGTTCCGATGTGGGCGACTTTGCCGCTGTTGAATACCGGCGCGGCCGCTATGCAGAGGCCGGAGCCGCTCGGGCCTATCGCCGCGACTACCTTGTCCTGCTGGACGAGGCGGCGCGCCGCGTTGACCATGTCTTCGTTTCTCGTGCGGCAGTCGTACATGACGACTTCGAGCTGTTTGCCGAGTACGCCGCCCTTGGCGTTGATTTCCGCGACGGCCATCTTGACAGATTCGACCTCCGCGACGCCGTACGCCGCGAAGTCGCCGGTGACGGTGGCTATTTCACCAATTTTGATAGTGTCGGCGGCAAAAGCGGGGAGTGCAAACAACATTACCAGTAACGCGCTGAAACTAATAAACTTACGCATACGTACTACCTCCTCAATATTTTTATGTCGCTTTCTCTTGGTGCAGTGCCCACATTATAGCATAGTTTCCGGCCTG
>UQVV01000313.1 GCA_900544635.1 uncultured Cloacibacillus sp.
TGCGAGGGCAGCCTGCCCATTGACGCGATGATGCGCTCGCTCTATTCGCTCAACTACGACGGCTTCATCTCGCTCGAATGGAACCCCGAGTGGATGCCCGACATCGCGAACCTCGAGCTGATTTCTCTGCACTTCGTCAACACGATGAGCCGCTTCGGCAGCCCCGCGCGCATGGTGAAGTCCAAGCGCCTCTACGAGAGCAAGCGCGGCAAGGGGCTCTACCCGTGGCAGAAGGACAAACTCATCGAAAAGACCTTCCCGCAGGTGCTCGACCGCATAGTCGAGGAATTCCCCGACCAGTACGCCTTCAAATACACGACGCTGAACTACACGCGCACATATTCCGAGTTCCGCGACGACGTGGACGAGTTCGCGCGCGCGCTCATCTCGCTCGGCGTCAGGCCCGGCAGCCACGTGGCGATATGGGCGACGAACCTTCCGCAGTGGTACCTGACCTTCTGGGCGACGACGAAAATCGGCGCGGTGCTCGTAACGGTCAACACCGCCTACAAAATCCACGAGGCCGAGTACCTGCTGCGCCAGTCCGACACGCACACGCTCGTCATGATCAAGGGCTACCGCGACTCGCATTACGACGAGATTATGAAGGAGCTCTGCCCAGAGCTGGAGACCGCTACGCCCGGCAAGCCGCTTGCCTGCCGCCGTCTGCCCTTCCTGCGCAACATAATCACCGTGGACTTCCGCATGAAAGGCTGCCTCACGTGGGAAGAGGCCGTCGCGCGCGCACACATGACGCCGCTCGAAGAGGTCCACCGCCTCGCCGCCGCCGTCGACATCCACGACGTCTGCAACATGCAGTACACGAGCGGCACGACCGGCTTCCCGAAGGGCGTCATGCTCACGCACTACAACGTCGTCAACAACGGCAAATGCATCGGCGACCGCATGGACCTCTCGACCGAGGACCGCATGATGATACAGGTGCCGATGTTCCACTGCTTCGGCATGGTGCTCGCGATGACCGCCGCGATGACGCACGGCACGACGCTCTCGCCGCTGCCCTACTTCTCGACGAAGGCCTCGCTCGCCTGCATCAACCAGGAGCACATCACCTGCTTCCACGGCGTGCCGACGATGTTCATCGCGATGATGGAGCACGAGGACTTCGCAAAGACGGACTTCTCATACATGCGCACCGGAATCATGGCGGGAAGCCCTTGCCCGATCTCAAAGATGCGCGACGTCGTAGACAAGATGAACATGAAGGAAATCGTCATAGTCTACGGACAGACGGAGGCCTCGCCCGGCTGCACGATGAGCGACACGGGAGACTCGCTCGAGGTGCGCGTCGAGACGGTCGGCCACGCGCTGCCGGAAATCGAATGCCGCATCGTAGACCCCGAGACGAACGAGGAAGTGCCCGACAACGTGAACGGCGAGTTCGTCGCGCGCGGCTACAATATAATGAAGGGCTACTACAAAATGCCGGAGGCGACGGCAGCCGCGATAGACAAAGACGGCTGGCTCCACACGGGAGACCTCGCCTGCCGCACGCCCGACGGCAACTACAAGATAACGGGCCGCCTGAAGGACATGATTATCCGCGGCGGAGAGAACATCTATCCGCAGGAGCTTGAGGAGTTCCTCTACACGCACCCGAAGGTCAAGGACGTTCAGGTCATCGGCGTGCCCGACGAGGCGCTCGGCGAGGAGATATGCGCCTGCATCGTCCTGAAGGACGGCGAGACCTCGACCGAGAAGGAGATAAAGGACTACTTCCTCGCGAACATGGCGCGCCACAAATGCCCGAAGTACGTGGACTTCGTCGAGGCCTTCCCGATGAACGCGGCCGGCAAAATCCTCAAGTACAAGATGCGCGAGAACGCCGTCGAGAAATACGGCCTCCAGAAGGCCGCGGCGGTAAAGACGGCGTAAAAACGGAGCTGTAAGGTGGAGCCCGCCGTCTACATCCTCGCGAGCAAAAGGAACGGGACGCTTTACGTCGGCGTCACGTCGAACCTGCCGCAAAGGATAGCCCAGCACAAAGCAGGAGTAGTCGACGGCTTCACCAAAAAGTACGGCGTGCACACGCTGGTCTGGTACGAGTGTCTCCCGACGATGCTCGAAGCGATAGCCGCGGAGAAAAAGCTGAAGAAGTGGCGGCGCGCGTGGAAAATCGCGCTCATCGAGAAGGAAAACCCGTATTGGAACGACTTGAAAGTGTG
>UQVV01000314.1 GCA_900544635.1 uncultured Cloacibacillus sp.
TGCGCCCCTCCTGGCACGCTGCGGCGGGGAATTTTTTATGCTCCGGCGCAGGAACGATACCGCTCCGGAACCTCTTCGGAATAGCTTCCGTCGGGCTGAAGCCAGAGCTCCTTGAAGCCGCTCAGCCCGAGCCTCGCCCAGTGCTCCGAAATGCGGCTCTGGCGCATGCAGAAGATACGGAGCTGCTCTTCGTCCCACGGCTCGCGCGCAAGCCGCCGCCGTGAGGGGAGACGCACGCCCTTCATCTTTTCGCGTATTTCGTCATAGCCTTCGATAGTCGCCTTCATAGGCAGACTATACCTTTTTAATCCCGACGGCGCAAGGGCGGCGCGGCGCGTACAAAAAAGCCGCCCCGGACGGGACGGCTTCTCTTGATTTTTTTGCTTTGCTTACTTGGCTTTGCCCTTTTCGAAATGCTTCAGCGCGTCTTCCATGAGCCCCTTGCCTATCGTCGGTTCGAGCACCTTCATGTGTTCGAGGACGGCTTCGCGCGCTGGGGCGAGCTCTTTTTCCGTGTAGGTGAAAACCTTTATGCCGCTCTTCTTCATGCGCTCGAGGTTCATCTCGTCGTTCTCGCGCGCGGTCTCAAGCGAGCGCTTCGAGGCCTTCGCAACCTCGGAGTAGATTATCGCAAGGTCGTCCTCGCGCAGCTTGTCCCACGTGTCCGCGCTCATGAGGTAGGAGAGCGTCTCAATCGTGTAGTTGAGGTTGTACCAGTATTTCACGACGCCCGCGAGGTCCGTCGCCGCGGCTCCGGTCGATACGCCCGTCACTGCGTCGCACGAATCCTCCTGCACCGCAGCGGCCAGCCCGGCGTAAGGCAGGGATACCGTCCTGTAGCCCTGCGACCTGATTATCTCAGGATAGACGGTCGTAAGCGGCACGCGCGCGAGCACGCCTTTGTTCGAGTTGGGGTCAAGCGGGTTCTTTATCTTCTTCGTCGACGCGATGCCGGTCATGCCCTCAATGTGGAAGCCGAGGAATTTGACGCCGAGTCGCGTGTTGTATTCGGATATCCTCTTCGCGAGCCAGCTGTCGGGAGCGAAATCCTTCGCGGCGCTCTCGTAGCTCGGGAATACGTTGAGATTTGGAAGCTCGAGGCGCGGGTCGAACTGTCCGGAGTTCGTGATGAGCGCCATGTCCACTTTGCCCTTCATGAGATCTTCGTATACGAGCGTATAGTCGCCGAGCTTGTTCGCGGGGTAGACCTCTATCGCTATCCTTCCGTTCGTGCGCTGGTTGACGCCGCCCGCGATGTCGCGCATCAGCTTTGTCGCGTAATGCCCGTCGGGGAACTGTCCCGCGAAGCGCAGCGTGATATCGGCGGCCTCGGCGCATGGCGCGATGAAAACAAGGAGCAGAAGGGCGGATAATAAACCTTTGAGATTTCTCATAACAAAGACCTCTCCTTTTCTATATTGGTGTTGATTTGACGCCAGTTTTATTTTTCTACGGATTGTACAAATGTTTTTACACTCCGCAGATTGGTTCAATAAAGTTCTCTTCCATTTTAACATGAATTTTTGTGCCGCGCCATAGCGCGCGGGCGCGGACGATGAAAATTTTCGCGCGGCCGCGCGCGCGGCTTCGCGCGTATTGTCCGCAGAAAGCGGCAAGTTTATAATAGTTTATGGAAACGACGGAAAGGAAGATAAAGTCATGACGAAAAGAATAAAATTCATAGCCGCGTTAATGTCGCTCGCGTCCGCCATGTTCCTGGCTCAGCCGCAGGCGCACGCCGAGGTCGCGCCGCTCAACCCCGATTACGTAGAGTACATGGAGCGGCAGACCGCTGACGGACGGCCCGCGGCGCGCAGCCTCGCCGCGAACTCTTCGGAACAACAGCAAAATCATCCCGTGGGCGGCTACATTCCCTCGCCGCTCAACTGGTCGCACCTCGACGGCAAGACGTGGAGCCTGCCGCAGAACGTCGCGGCGCAGAGCGGAGGAACGGCGCTCGCGCGCGCCGCGGCGAACTCGTCAGAGGCTTTGCCAAGCAAGTACAATTTGAGGGAGAGGGGCGAAATCACGCCCGTGAGAGACCAGACGGCCTTCAACAACTGCTGGACCTACAGCGCGATGGCGGCGACGGAGTCGAACCTGCTTAAGAAAGGGCTGGCTGACGCCGCGGCGCTCGACCTCTCCGAGTGGTACCTCACCTATTACGCGCTCAATCCCTAC
>UQVV01000315.1 GCA_900544635.1 uncultured Cloacibacillus sp.
CGGCGTCCCGTCCTCGTTCCAACCGTTGAACGCGACGGCCGCCCATCCGTTTTCAACGTCGGTCGTGACGAAAGAATCTTCGCCCTCGCCATACTCGTCCAGAGAGAGGAAGATGGACGCCTCGCGCGCCGTCATAATGAAGCGAATCATTTTATCCAACGTTTCCATTGTGATGGATTCTTTATCATAAACCTCGCCGTCGAATTCCATAAACTGAACTGCTAAACCGTCCTTTGGAGCGGGCTGATTGGAGTCGTGCATATAGATTTTCCTTTTTCGTTAAAATTTCAGATTGGTGTCATTCTGCGCAGGACGCGAAAAACGCCGCCGTTTAGTATATGCGGCGGCGTTTTCATCAATTTTTAGAATCGGCGTCGACCTTCAGCGACAGCAGATAAATCACGTCCGAAAGCCTGTTCAGGAACTTGTAGCTCTGCTCGCTGATTTCTCCGTCGCGGAAGAGCGGCGTCGCGGCGCGTTCCGCGCGGCGCGCTATCGTGCGCGCGAGGTGAAGCGCAGCGCCGCACTTCGTGTCGCCGGGGCGCACGAAGGCCATCGTCTCGTCCGGCAGGGAGTCCTTCACGCGGTCGGACATGCTCTCGAGTATCATCGGGTCCGGCTCGTCGTAATCGCACTTAGCGAAGTACGCCATCGCGCCGAAGAGATAATCTTCGATGAAATATATATCCTCCGCCGTTTTGCCGTCCTCGCAGAAGGCGCGCGCCATTCCGAGCGCCGCCTGGCATTCGTCTACGGTTCCGTAAAGCTCGACGCGGCGGTCGTCCTTCGCGACGCGCTCGCCGTTCGCAAGCGACGTCGTCCCCTTGTCGCCGCCCTTAGTGGTTATGACCAGCTTCGCCATCCTCATGCCCTCCTTCGTGTTCGCCGTCCGTGCATCCGCCGCAGCTCCCGCTCCCGCAGTCGCCGCAATGGCACGTGCATTCGTGCTGCGACTTAAAGGCGACGCGCAGCGCCGCCTCCATGAAAAATTCCTCAGGCAGAGCCTGGCAGACCTCGCCGCCGAAGCTCGTGAACGTGCGGCACGGGAACTCCTGCCCCTCGGGCGTCCGGCACTCGCTGCACTGCGTGAAGTCCAGCTCGAGCATCAGCAGATTCTCGATCGGCGTCTCCGGCGTGTCGTTGTCCGGGCAGGCTATCGTCACCATGTTCGCAGACATGAGATTGTCCTGCGTCGGCTCCTCCAGCTCCACCTTGCGCAGCTTGAGCTGGAAGCCGAGCGGCGCGAGCTTCGGAGCCATGCGCGAGGCGAAATGCACGAGATTGTCCCACGTCTGCCTCCAAGGCGTCGGGTCGATGTCCTTCATCGTATAATGCGACAGGGTTATGGTCTTCACACAAACCCCTCCTAACGTATTTGTCCACGCGTATTATATTACATAACGCCGCCGCGCCGCCCAGTCGAGGCTGTCCGCGCCGGACAAAAAAATTTCTTTCGCAAAATCTCAAAAGAAGTGTTGACAGAAACGGCAACCGTCTGTAGAATATCTACTCGTTGGGCGGGCGGTTAGTTCAGAGGTAGAACGCTTCCTTGACACGGAAGAGGTCAGAAGTTCAATTCTTCTATCGCCCACCATTTTAGCTAGTAACAGCGCGGTTTCCCAGAGTTCGAGACCGCGCTGATTTTTTTATGTCTTTCCATCAACCACTTATCAACCACTTTCAGGTATCGCCTCCTCTTTTTGCGGGTATTTTCCGCTCACATATCGGCTCCATATCTCTGCGTTCCCGAATTAACCCCGAAACAAACTTACATCCTTGATTATAGACAAGGAAGTATGCCTTGGAAAGATTTACAGGAGGTCAACATATATGGCAAAGGAAAAAGGACAGACGAGAAAATATATAAGCGAGAAAGAGGCAGCGGAATACCTCGGTATCGCGGAGAGGACGCTGCGTAGCTGGCGCCATAATGGACAAATCGACAATAAGGGCACGCCTCCGCCGCGCTCATACGTTCGAGGCAAACATGTGTACTACGAGGTCGGCGAGCTGGCCGAGTGGATAAGAGAAGGGGCAACCGATACAGAAGGCATCAGCGTCAATATACGGAAGAAGCGCGGTAAGCGCTGACGGCTGCCGCCAGAAAGATAAAACTTGCTGTAGGATGGAAATATCTGCACCGTGTGTTGCGACATTCAAAAAATATCACGGCTTTGACC
>UQVV01000316.1 GCA_900544635.1 uncultured Cloacibacillus sp.
TGCCTGTTTATTCTGCTTTTATGTCTGTTTCCAAACGCTTCGCGCGCCAGCGCCGGCTCGCGCCGTTCTTTCGAAAATCTCGCCGCGGCTCTGCGCGCTTCGCTCTGCGCCGCGCTTGTCACGGCGCTCCTTCTGCCGTGGAATCTCTCGGAATTTATCTCCGCCGGCGGATTTTCTGCGTTTTTCTTGGATTTTATATTTTTCTGGATAAAGGCGTCCGCCGTCGGATGCGCCGCGACGTTTGCGACGCGTGCGGCGGCTTTGCCTGCGTGGCGGCGCGCGCCGCTGCTTTACGCCGCGCTGATAATCTTCGGCGCGTTCTGCATTTTCATCGAAGCGAGGATTTTTTAGCGGCCTTCGAGCAGCTCAAGCCCGACGGGCGAAATCGACGCGAGCGGCTTTTTTTCGGCGGAGACCGCGAGCCGGACGCCGGGGATTATTTTGTACAGCCCGGCGCGCCCGTATGGCGGCAGCTCTATCCAGTTGCGCCCGAATTTTTCGTTCCCGACGCGCAGGTAGAAGCGTTCGGAGGGACGCCTGCCGCCCTGGAAGATGAGCCACTCGTCGGTGTTGATGTACCGCCCGTGCTCCGGCGCGATGCTCGGCATGCCGGCGTTCGAGGATTTCACGCGCTCCTGCCAGTTCCACAGCGCGCCGCCGGCGACGGCGTATTCGTCCTCGACCGGCGTCAGCTCCACGGAGTGCGTGTAGCCGGTCGTGAAGCGGTATCCGTTCGCCGCGGACAGAACGAAGACGGCGCACCCGGCCTTGTCGTCGGCCAGCGTCAGCGCGCCGACGCGCCAGCCTGCGACGGCCGCGGCGGATAAAGCCAGCATTGCAGCGCAGAACGCGGCCATGCGGAATTTTTCTGGTACCTTCATCGAACGCGCCTCCTTTCCGTTACCTTAGCACGCGGCGATAAAATTTACAATTCGCGAAATTCAAATCCCGCGCGCTTTGAGTTATACTAGGCGGGAGAATTGAGGAGTGAAGCAATGCCGGACGACATTCGCGACATTTTAGTCGAAATTATAGACAGCTACGGAATAAAGATACTCGAAGACCCGGACCGCCTCGCGCAGTTCCTCGAGGACCGCTCTTCGCTGCGCCCCGAGGACACCTTCCACCTGACCTTCGCGCTGCGCTTTCTGCTGAAATGCGGCTGGCGGCCCTCGCGCCGCGAATATATGAAGGAGGGCGCGGACTATCGCGCGTCGCTCGAATCGCAGCTCGGCTTTACGAAGGAGCAGGCCGCCGAGGTCATGAAGCTCATTAACTGGCTGATGGAGATGGAGTACGGCGGCTCCGAGGACGAAGAGGAGACGGGCGCGGTCGTCGCCGTCCCCGGAAATCTCAAGAAAATCGCGGGCGGCGTGGCGAACAGGCCGCGCACGATGCGCATCCGCAAAAAATCGCTCTACAACGGAATTATACTGATCGTCTCGCTCGCGGTGCTCGCGGCGCTCTTCTTCCAGATCGGCAACCAGAGGACGCCCGCGGGCGACGAGCTGCGCATAGCGTTCTTCGCGCCGATGTCGGGCCCCGACGCGCGGCTGTCTCACGTGCAGCTCAAGGCGGCGCAGCTTGCTGTCGAGCGCGTCAACAGCCGCGGCCTCGCGCGCGGCGAGTACAAGCTCAAGGTCATAGGCTTCGACCTGCCCGCTGACCCCGCCGCGGCGGAGCGTGCCGTCGAGAACGTGATGAAGGACAAGAGCATGCTCGTCATGGTGCTCGGGCGCGCCTCAGCGGCGAAGACCCTTGCGCCGCTCGCCGACGAGCTCGAAGCTCCGCTCGTCGTCGCGTCGCCCAATCCGCTCGAAGCGCCGCTGCTCGACGAATCGTCGCTGCCCTATCTTTACTCCTTCTCGCTCGTGAACGACGCGGCCTCGCGCGGCAAGATACTCTCGTACTTCGCGACGCAGGCTCTGCATAAAAAGAAGATAGCGTTCTACTACGACCCGAGCGACGCCGTTTCCTCGGCGGTCTATAAATCCGCGCGGAAATGGGCCGCTGGCTTCGGTGCCGAGGTCGTCGCGGAGCTTCCCTACGGACGCGGGGGCGGACACTACGCGGCGATGCGCGCCTTCGCGGAGAGCGGCGCTGACCTGCTGATGCTCCCGGGCGCGGGCGCTGCTGCGGGCGAGATTTTGCCTCAGCGCGCAGCC
>UQVV01000317.1 GCA_900544635.1 uncultured Cloacibacillus sp.
CTGCCGCCGACGAAGAGGCTGACGCCGAGCTCTTCGGCCTTTTTGAATACTTCTTCGTCGCGTATCGAGCCGCCGGGTTCGATGACGGCGCTGACTCCGGCTTTGGCCGCGAGCTCTATCGAGTCGGCGAAGGGGAAGAATGCGTCGGAGGCCATTACGGAGCCCTGCGCCTTGTCTTTCGCCATCTTTATCGCGTATTCAGCCGCGTCGACGCGGTTTGTGAAGCCGCCGCCGATTCCTACCGCAGCGCCGTCTTTTACGAGGACTATCGCGTTGCTCTTGGTGATCGCCGCGGTTTTCCACGCGAAGATGATGTCGTCCCAGAGCTCGGGACGCGGCGTGCCGTGCCACTGGCCCGCGGATTCCTGCGGAAGCGCGGGGAGCTTGTCTTCCTCTATGAGCCAGCCGCAGCGGTTGGCCGATATCTGGAATTTAGGCGCGTAGCCGGGGAGTATCTTGAGGACGCGGAGGTTGTGCTTCTTTTCCGCGAAGTATTCCGCTACGCCCTCGTCGAAGTCGGGAGCGGCGACTATCTCGAAGAAGGTCTCCGTTATCGCCTTCGCCGTCTCCATGTCCACCTTGCGCGTGAGGCCGATTATTCCGCCGAAGGCCGACACGGGGTCGCAGGCGAGCGCTTTTTTGAAGGCTTCGAGCGGCGTCGCTCCGTAGGCCGTGCCGCATGGCGTTGTGTGCTTGACTATTGTGCAGGCGCAGACGTCCTGGAATACGGAGCAGCCGCGGAGCAGCGTGTCGAGGTCGAGCAGGTTGTTGAAGGAGAGCTCTTTGCCCGAGAGCTGCTCGAAGGGACGGTGCTCGAGCGGCGGCATGAAGAGCGCGGCCTTCTGGTGCGGGTTCTCGCCGTAGCGGAGCTCCTGCTCCATGCGGAGCGGGATTACTTTGTCGTCGGCGACGTTTTCTTCGACGCCGACCTCGCGGCAGAGTCCGCGGTAGATTACCGCGTCGTATGACGAGGTCGCGCGGAAGGCCTTGAGCGCAAGCTCCTGCTTGAATTCGAGCGTGAATTCCTGCTTCTGCTCGAGTTCCTCAAGCACGCGCTTGTAGTCGGCGATGTCGGTGACTACCGCGACGTGGTAGTAGTTCTTCGCGGCGGCGCGGATGAGCGAAACTCCGCCGATGTCTATCTTTTCGATGAGCTGGTCGAGGTCGGCTCCGCTCTTCGCGGTCTCTTCAAACGGATAGAGCGTGCAGACGACGACGTCGATGAGGGGAATGTTGAATTTCGCGCGGTCTTCGTCGTCCTGCGCGAGGCCGCGTCTTGCGAGTATTCCGCCCATAATCGTCGGGTGCAGCGTTTTCACGCGGCCGCCGAGTATCGCGGGGACGCCCGTGAGGTCGACTACTTCCGTGACCTGTACGCCGCCCTCTTCAAGATATTTCGCGGTGCCGGAGCTGGATACTATCTCATAGCCGTGGGCTGCGAGCCCCTTGGCGAGCTCTAGCGCGCCGGTCTTGTCCCATACGGAGATTAGCGCTTTTTTCTTTTCCACCATTCCAAGCCTCCATTTCGGATTTGCGGGATTTTTTGCGAAAAATTCTTTCAGCGTCTTTTTGTAGAGCTTGTGCTCGACGGCGTGGATCTTCGCCTCAAGCGTCTCTATCGTGTCTTCGGGCTCGCGCTTCACGCGTTCCTGCGCCAGTATCGGGCCGTGGTCGACCTCCTCGTCGACTATGTGGATGGTGACGCCAGTCTCCGGCACGCCTGCGTCCCATGCGTCCCGGATGCCATGCGCGCCGGGGAAGAGCGGCAGGAGCGCGGGGTGTATGTTGATTATGCGTCCAGCGAAACGGCGCACAAAATCCGGCGTGAGTATGCGCATGAAGCCGGCGAGGACGATCCAGTCCGCGCCAGCCTCTTCAATCGCGAGAGCTATTGCTTCTTCCGCGTCGGCCTTGCCGAGCTGCTTGTATGAGAATACGCGCGTCGGCACGCCGAGCGACGCTGCAGTCTGGAGCCCTTTCGCGGTCGGCTTGTCGCTGCCGACGAACACCGGCACGGCATCCAACTCGCCGTCCTTTATCGCGTTCAGGATGGCGTGCATGTTGGTGCCGGTGCCGGATATGA
>UQVV01000318.1 GCA_900544635.1 uncultured Cloacibacillus sp.
GCCCGCAGAGCGCCGAGCGCCGCAAGCAAAGGCGCGCCGCGGTATGCGGCGCTGCCCGCGCAAATCAGCAGCGAGCCGCGTTCGGTCTTGTGTATCGAGCGCGAAAGCGGCGGGAGCATATTTTTTATATCTTCTTCAAAATATAAGGAAAGCGCCGGGGGGTGCGGAAGAACCTTTGAAGCTGGGACGCCGATGTCTGCGGTTATTATCCTGCCGCAGGCCTCGAGCGACGGAGAAAAGGCCATGCCTTTCTTCAAGGCGAGGAACGTCACCGTCGCGACGGCGCGGACGCACGGCTCGTAACAGGCCCCGCTCTCCGGGGCGATTCCGGACGGTATGTCGAGCGCCAGGATATTGCCGCATCCGGCGGAGAGTTTTATCAGACGCCCCGCTTCGCCGCGCGGAGCGCCTGTCGTCCCGGTGCCGAGAAGCGCGTCGAGAACAACCGCCGCGCCGCCGAGCAGCTCTTTTACCTCGCGGTCGTCGAGCGACGGGGAGTCCGCTATGCGCAGCTCTCTGCCTTCAAGCTCGCGGATTATCCGCAGATTCACCGCGGCATCGTTTTTATATCTGCCGTCCTCCGCGGTTTTAAGCACCGTCACGCGATGCCCGCGCAGCATGAGATGTCGTGCCGCCGCGAAGCCGTCGCCGCCGTTGTTGCCGTGGCCCGCGAGTATGACGAACGGGCCGTCCCCGCGCGCCATAGCCTCGGCCGCGTCCGCGGCCGCGCGCGCGGCGTTCTCCATCAGCACGACGGACGGAACCTTATAGCGCTCCGCGGCTGTTCCGTCCGCCGCGCGCACGTCGGACGGCATATAGAAATTTTTCATTTTTTGTTACCCCTCCAGAACCACCATCGCAACGGCCATGCCGGCCTCGTGCGATATGCTCAGAAAAACTTTCTTTATTCCTTCGTCTTCGAGGCGTTTTTTGAACGCTTCTGAAAAATCAAAGCGCGGCCCGCGCTCCGTCCGCACTACCTCGCAGGAGTCGAGCCCCATCGCGCCGAGCCCCCAGCCTCCGGCCTTCGCGAGGGCCTCCTTGGCTGCAAAGGCCGCGGCGTAATGGGCAGCGGGGTCTCCGCGTCCCTCGGCGTACTCGATTTCGCCCTTCGAGAAGACGCGGACGGCGAAGCCCTCGCGCGCGACGGCCTTCTTCATCCGGCCTATGTCGCACAAATCGACGCCGATGCCGAGAACCATGACGCTAGCCTATCGCTTTTCTGACGGCCTGCGCCTGCCACGGCTCCAGCCGCTTCTGCGCCTTCTTGAACTGCGAGCGCAGCTTCGTCTTCCACTTCGAGCCGTATATCTGCGGCGCAATCTTCACCGCTTTCGTGACAAGCTTTGAATAATAGTTGCGGTCGGTCGCCCATTTGCCGTGGCGTCCCTTGTAGAGCCCCGCGAAATAGAGCCAGACGTTGTCCTTCTGCTTTGCGGACTGCGGATAATCTTCCCTTATCTTCTTTGCGTAGTCTTTGAGGAACGCTTTTGTGCTTGAATATTTTCTGAAAGCGGAAACGCGCTTCACGTTGCGATTGCCGACGTGCTCGACGCTCGATTTATTATAGACTGGCTTGCGCGCCGCGCGCCACGCCTTGTCCGCCTTTATGCCCGCGCCGTTGCGCGCCTTCACCCAGAGCTCGCTCGTCCAGTTCGCAGTCTCGTGAGCGCTCTGCACGGTGGCGGCGAAGGGATTCTGACATTTATATTTTTTCGCGTAACGGTAGAACTCGCGCGCAGACATCGCGCTCGCCTGGCTCGCGAAACAGAAAATAACCAGAAGCACGGCCGCGAAGCACACAGCAGCGCCGCGCGGCCTTGCGCGCCCAGTCGCTCTCAAAAATTTATCAAAGGCGGAATTTGAATAGAAACGTCCCATCTTTCAGGCTCCTTTTCATACAGACATGGCCCGCACCGGCTTCGGCGCAGTCTACATAAAAATGATATAGCAAGAGCAAACGCGAGACAAGACGACAAATTCTCGGCGCGCGACGTCGTTTGTTTTTTAATTGGGAATTTGTGAAGAAAAAGGTAAAAGGATAAAAAAATGGTGGATCGTACAGGAATCGAACCTG
>UQVV01000319.1 GCA_900544635.1 uncultured Cloacibacillus sp.
CGGCGTAATCCTGCGCAAACGCAGACGCGATATCGAATCCGCCGTCGTTCAGCAGCTTTGCATATTGTTCTTTTCCGGCTGCGGCCAAAAACTCTATAAAGGACATCGGATGAAGGTCAAGAAACTCGACCTTGCCGACAGGGAACGACGTGCCGTGATGGAGCGCGACGCCAAGCAGGCTGCCGGCGCATACTATCTGGTACTGCGGCGCGTTCTCGTTGAAATATTTCAGGCTCGTCAGAGCCTTCGGCGTCTCCTGTATCTCGTCGAATACGAGCAGCGTCGTATCCGGGACTATTTTGCGTAAAGCTCAAGCCCCGCGATAAGCCGCTCGACGTTCATGCTTCCCTCGAAAAGATTTGCCATCCTCTCGTTGTTGTCGAAGCTGACGTAAATCATCTCTTCATATTCGCGCGTTCCGAACTCCTTCATCAGCCAGCTTTTGCCGACCTGGCGCGCTCCGCGGATTATGAGCGGCTTTCTGTTTTTCTTCGCCTTCCACGCTCTAAGCTCTTCCATTGCGGCCCGGTACATCTGCATCACCTCGCATATATGACCTCACCACTATAACACAACTATACAAAAATACGGACGATTTTATGCGCGATATTACATTTTTTCAAACGAACTTTTGTAACACTCCACACTTTTTCAAACGAGTTTTTGTAAAGCGCTCGTCTCTTCGGCTGCTCCGGCGCGGGCGCAATTGCGGATGTGCGTGGGGATTTTATATAATCGTGCCGCACGGAGGTGAGGGGCGGTGCTTTTCAGGAGGAAGAGCAGGGCGCGGCTGAAGGCCGACGCTAAGATAAAGGCGCTGAAGCGCGAGAACAGGGATTTCGTGCGCGGCATGATGAAATTCACGGCGCTCACCGTGCTTACGCTGGCGCTTATGCTCGGCGTGCCGTGCGTGATATGCCTCAATCTCGTCTACGTTTTCGGGCGTCCCGTCATGGAGGCCGTGCTCGCTTCGTTCGCCGTCGGGATGTTCGTGATTCCGTTCGTTTTCACGGAGCCGCTGCGCAGGCTCGTCTCTTACGGCGAGAGTCTCATCGCGGAGAAGGAGATGCGCGACTGGCAGAAGCGGCGAAAGTCCAAAGCCGGGGATAAAAAGCCGGACGCGCCGGAGAATTGACGGCGCGCGCCGCCCGCGGGCAAAGACGGCGCGGCACGGCGGAGGCGGCGCGCGCTTCGCGGATTTTTCCTTACTTACGGAGAGAGGCATAAGCTTCGCGCGAAGAGGCGGAGGCTGCGCGAAGCTCCATAAATATGCGAAACGCCCGGAACGCGGCGGATTTTTCGTAAATCCGCGCCGCGTTTCGGGCGTTTGTCTTTTTTCGTGAAATTCACGCGCCGGGGGGAGCGTTACATCTCCGTCTCTTCGGTGAGCTTTATCTGGTGTATTTTGTCCTCGAAGCCGAATACGGAGCCGTCTATCTCGTTGACGGCCTCGTCGATTTTTTCCATGTGCGAGAAGCGGTACTGCTCTGGCAGGCGGTTCGCGAAGCGCTTGATTTTGAGCAGCGCCTGCAGATAGTTGCGTTCGGTTTTTTTGAGCAGCTCGGCGCATTTGAGCGCGTCCGGCGCGCCCTCTTCGGCGAAAAGGCGCGCGAGCGCGACGTTGGGCTCGAGCTCCATTTCGTCGCTCCATATGTCGCCGAGGATGCGGCGCACGCGGGCGCGTTCCTGCTGGTCCTTTATCACGGAGAGCGCCTGCGTTATCTCGCGCAGGGAGTTTTCCACCTCGCGCGTGACAGAGCGCAGGCTGCGCCGCGGCATCGAGCATTCGGAGAGGGTCCTGGCCTCCGTCTCGACGGTCACTTCTTTTTTGAGCAGGCGGCCTATCGCGGGGAGCAGCTTTATCTTCGCCTCCTCGCACGGCTTGTCGAGGGTCTCCAGATAGAGGATTCCCGTGTCGTAGTCGAAGTTTTCGCAGCGGCTGCGCGGGATGTATGAGACGTAGCCGGTGTTGAAAAATCCTTTGCGTCCCGCGCGTCCCGCCATCTGGAGGAATTCGTTGCGCGTCAGCGGGCCGTCGATGAATTTCGCCATCTGCGCGAAT
>UQVV01000320.1 GCA_900544635.1 uncultured Cloacibacillus sp.
AAGTCCGACTATCTGCGATATCGTGGTCTCCATCTCGGACATGAAGTTGTCGGGCATCGTGACGTGCTGGATCATTCCGCCGTCGGCGACGTCGCCGTACTCCTGAATCATGCGCTCTGCGCCGCGGTAGGTGTCCTCAGCCTGCGAAACGGTAAGCGTGGCGATACCGATGTGGAACGGGGCCTCCGCGAACGCCGCCGCCGTCATTACGAGCGTCGCGGCCAAAGCAAGGATCAATGCGCTGGTCTTTCTCATCTTCCCATTTCCTCCTCAGATAAATAAAGTTTTATGCGTTAGCCAGCGCGGGAGCGCCGCGCTGGCGTAATGCCTATTCTCCGCAGACGGTGATGTCGCGCGTGAAGTGGTTGAGCGCCTCGCCGGTTCCGTCCTTTCTGACGGCGACGAGGTTCTCTATGCGGACGCCGAACTTGCCGGGGATGTAGATGCCGGGCTCTACGCTGAATACGTTGCCGGGCTCGAGCGGCACGGTGTTGCCCTCTATCATGTAGGGGCCTTCGTGTACCGCGACGCCGATGCCGTGGCCGACGCGGTTGAAGAAGTATTTGCCGTAGCCGGCGTCGATGATGACCTGGCGCGCCGCGCGGTCGACGTCCTGTCCGGTCGCTCCTGGCTGCACCGCCGCTTCGCCTGTCGCCTGCGCCCTGCGGACTATCTCGTAGATGTCGCGCATTTCCTGCGTCGGCGTGCCGGTGAAGAAGGTGCGCGTCGTGTCCGAGCAGTAGCCCTTCCAGCGTCCGCCGAGGTCGAGGATGATTATGTCGTTGTCTTCGATGACGCGGTCTCCGCCAGAGTAGTGCGGCATGGAGCCGTTCGGGCCGCTCGCTACGATGGGGCTGAAGGACATCTGCGTTACGCCGTCCTCCTCGAAAAACTCCGCTATCTTCTTCGCTATGTCGCGCTCCTTCATGCCGGGCCGGATGAATTTCTGAAGCTTCGCGACGACGTTGTCGACTATCTTCGACGATTCGCGCATTATCTCAAGCTCCTCGTCGTCCTTGCGCGAGCGCTGGCCCGTGAGGATGTCGAAGCCGTTGACCATTTCGAGCGGCATCGTGTCGCGCACGGCGAGCATGTCTACGGCGCGCACTCCGTCGTTGAAGGCTATCTTCCCGCCGACTATTCCGAGATGCTCGCAGCCGCGGCGGAAGGCGCCCGTGAAGCCCTCGTGGTCGTCCCATTCGGCGTAGAAGGGAACGTCGCCGAAGGCCTTCACCATCTCCTCGCGGTAAAGCAGCGGCGTCATGGCGAAGCAGCGCTCGTCCTTCGCGACCATGAGGCCGCGGACGCGCTCGTCGGGATGAGTGTCGAGGCCGCTGATGTACTCAAGGTCGGTCGACGGGCCGAGATAAACGGCGTCGAGCCCCCTCCTGCGAAGCTCTTCCGCGAGACGCGCGACCCTTTCTTTTCTTATCATTGAGAGGACCTCCAATATATTGAGATATTTTTCCGATAACGCCGGCGAACGCCGGATAAACAAACGAAAGCGGCGGTTTTTGTCGATTTTTAGTAAAACTTTGAGCTATATGACAAACGTGCCTTACTGCGACAATGATATTACAGCCGCTCGCGGCAAGTCAAGCGCAATACGCGCGCGCGGACGATTTATATATTTCGCCGCGCTTTCGGGCGCGCGCCTCATGTTGACACGCGGCGCGGCGCGCCACTATAATGCGGCTAACTCACGGAACTCGGACAATAAACTGGTTCAGACGGCTATGTCGTCCGCGTTCCGCAAAATTTTAGAGGGAGGAATTTTTTATGAAAAAGGCAGCGTTACTGCTGGCGGTCGTATTGGCGGTGTTCTGCTTCTGCGCCCCCGCGATGGCCGAAGCACCGTTCCACATCGGAATCGTAACGGGAACAGTGTCGCAGAGCGAGGACGACCTCCGCGGCGCGGAGTTCATGATCCAGAAGTACGGCGACGTCGCAAACGGCGGAATGATCCAGCACCTCACCTACCCCGACAACTTCATGTCCGAGATGGAGACGACCATATCGCAGATAGTCGGTCTC
>UQVV01000321.1 GCA_900544635.1 uncultured Cloacibacillus sp.
GAAAACACTCTGGGGCTTCGTCAGCCGCGCGAACAAATACATCGACGAGACCGAGCCGTGGAAGCTCGGACGCGAAGGTGACGTCGAGCGTCTCGACGCCGTGCTCCGCACTCTCTGGGAGACGCTGCGTTTATCCGCGATACTCGTCGCGCCGTTCATGCCCGAGACCGCCGCACGCATCTGGAAACAGCTCGGCCTTGAAGGCGAACCCGGCGCAGGTTCGCGCGCCGCATGGAAATGGGGCGAAGGCGGCGAAGGCGTCAAGGTCGACCGCAGCGGAATACTCTTCCCGCGCATCGACATAGAAAAATGGAAAAAAGAAAAAGAACAGCGCGATCTCGAAAAACGCGCGAAGCTCGACCCGAAAGCCTTCTTCAAATATCAGGAGCCGAAGCCGCAGATAGAATACGACGACTTCGCAAAGCTCGACCTCCGCGTCGCGCTCGTCGAAAAAGTCGAAGTAGTGCCGAAAGCCGACAAACTCTACGTGCTGAACCTCGACCTTGGCAACGAGAAGCGCGTCATAGTGTCGAGCATCCGCGAGAACTACAAGCCCGAAGAACTCGAAGGCAAAAAAATAATAGTCCTCTGCAACCTCAAGCCCGCGAAATTCCGCGGCGTCCAGAGCAACGGAATGCTCCTAGCCGCCGAAAGCCCCGAAACGCGCCAGGAAGTCCTGACCCTCCTGACTGTAATGGACGACTCAATACCGGCCGGAAGCAAAATAAGCTAATCGGTACTACGAAGATAACACACAAACGCCGCCCAAAAGGGCGGCGTTTGACATATATACGGATAGTCAATGTATGATAACGAATCTCTCATGTCAGAGCACTTGCCGCCGGGGCGTTGGTATTATATAATCCGACGTAGTTCCGATATTTTGAGATTTATCTTTGCGAGGGGGCTGGTGCCGTGCTGTTTGGGAGAAGAAACGTGTCGGCCGGTCTCTTTGTCAGTAATAGGTCTTATGTTTATCTGGCGCTTGAAGGCGAGGGCGGGAGCGCGAAGGTTGCTGCTTCGGCGGCGGGAGCTTTGCCCGAGTCCGTCGCATGCGGCGCTTCGCTTTTTTCTGCTTCTGCTAAAGAGCTGAAAGATATATTTCGTTTCGTCTCCGATGCCGCGAAGCCGGCGCGGGGCGGCTTGAATTTCGCTGTTCCGATGAACGCGTCGTTGCTGCGCGTCGCGTCGATGCCCGGGCTTACCCGCGACGAGGCGCGGAAGGCGTTCCGGTATGAGGTGGAGCGTCATTTCCCGTTTAACGCGGAGAACTGCGTCTTCGACCTTGACGAAATAGATTACCCGATCGGCGGCGGCTCCTGTGAGCGCCGCTTTGTCGTATCCGCAGCGCGTCGCGCTCAGGCCGAGGCTGTATATGGTGCGGCGCGGGCGTGTGGGCTGAGGTTTGCGGCGATGGAGCCGGAGCAGGTCGCGCTCGAGCGCGCGGCGGCTTCTGAGCCTGGACGTGCGGGTGGGCGCGTTTACGTCTACGCCGGAGAGGAAAATCTGCTGGTTCTCTTTTCGTGGCGCGGCAAGGGGATTTTTTACAGGAACAGTCCCGTCTCCGCGAAGGACGTGCCGGGCGCTCTCGACGACGCGGCCGCTGCGCTGGCGGACGAAGTGCGCGGTTCTGTGGAGTTCGGCCTTTCGCGCAACGACGGCTTCAGTTTCGACGAGCTTTGCCTTTTCGGCCCTTGCGCGTCGGGACGTTTGAGGGCCGCGCTTGAGGATTGTTTTCCGGAGCGGACCGTGAAAGCTATTTTCCCGGAGCGGCGTTTCGGTCTGGATTTCCCGCACGAAGAGGGATGGACGGCGGCGCTCGGTCTCGCCCTCAGAGGATATGACTGTCAGGCTTGATCTCAGGCCGGACCGTCTCGACGGCGAGGAGGAGCTTGCTGCAAAGCGCGCCGGGCGTGTGTACGGCGCTTCGTTCTGTGTTTTCGCTTTATGCGCGATTGTTTTCGTTGCTGCGGCTGTAAGCTCGCTATATAAAATAGAAAGTTTCCCTGATTTTTCCCAGCTGAATAAAATGTA
>UQVV01000322.1 GCA_900544635.1 uncultured Cloacibacillus sp.
CTATCCAGTATATGACGTATCCGTCCGGCTCGTTGTGTTCGTTGTAGTAGACCGCCGCCATAATGTCGTCGGGGTCCCAGAGCCAGTATTCGTTCCAGGCGAGCTCGTCGCGCAGCACCGCGCCGTGCGTGCGCATCGCGTAGCGTTCGTATGTCTCTTTGAGCTCGGGGCCGTCGGTCTTGACGCGGCGCACGTCGCCCGCGACCTGACGGCTTTTCGGAAGCTGGTAGTCCTCAATCTCGTACGAGATTTTGTCGGAGATTATCTCCCAGCCCTTGCGCCTGTAGTAGGGTATGGAGTAGGGATAAAGATATGAAATGTACTGCCCGCGCTTCTTCATGTTCTTGAGCGCCTGTTCGAGCAGCTTGTGCATAAGCCCCATGTTCGAGTATTCAGGGTACGTCCCGACGCCCGTCAGCCCGCCCATCTTGTAGGTCCTGTTGAATACGCGCACCTGCATCGGGTAGACGGCGGCCTGCGATACGAGCATGTCGTTGTCGAACCAGCCTATCACGTCGGCCTTCTTCATCGTCGGGAACTTCGCGTGGATTATTTCCTTCTCCTGCCAGCCGACGGAGTGCAGCTCCTGATCCGTCACCTGAAAGACGTAGCGGAGCAGCGCGTTGTACTGCTCCATGTACTCGCTTCCGACCGGCTTCATCTTCAAATTTTTCTTGTTCATGACACGCCTCTTTTCGCGCCGGTTTCCTGTCTGTCGCCCGGGCTTTCGCCCCGTCTTAGAATTATACACTTTAGCGCGCGCCGCGCGGAATAAAAAAATCCGGCCCGAGGGCCGGATTTGCGGGTTTCGTTATTTGTCGAGCGCTTCGAGCTTTTCGAGCGCCTTGTCGAGGAAGTCCGCCGAGTAGTACTCGATGTTGCCTGCGTCGCAGAGGGCCGCGAGCTCGGGCGCTATCGGAATCTCGCCCAGGAAGTCTATTCCGTACTTCGCAGCGGTCTCGGCCGTGCGCCCTTCGCCGAAGATTTTTATTTTCTTGCCGCAGTCCGGGCACTGAACGTAGCTCATGTTTTCGATTACGCCGAGGATGGGAATGTTCATCTCCTTCGCCATGCGCAGCGCTTTCTCGACGATGAGCGAGACGAGTTCCTGCGGCGAAGCCACGATGATTATTCCGTCGACGGGCAGAGACTGGAATACCGTCAGCGGCACGTCGCCCGTTCCCGGCGGCATGTCGACGAAGAGGTAGTCCTCGTAGCTCCAAATCACGTCGCTCCAGAACTGCTTGACGACCTCCGCAATCGCGGGGCCGCGCCAGATAACCGGCGTCGCCTTGTCCTCCATCAGGAGGTTCACCGACATTATGTCGATGCCGCCCTTCGTGCGGCAGGGCAGTATGCCGGACTCGTTCGCCGCGGCCATCGCGTCGACGCCGAACATTTTCGGTATCGAAGGCCCTGTGACGTCCGCGTCGAGGATTCCGCACTGGCGGCCCTTCTTCTGCATCGCGGATGCGAGCAGCGAGGTGACGAGCGATTTGCCGACGCCGCCCTTGCCGCTGACGACGCCGATGACTTTCTTAACGTCGCTCAGAGCGTTCGCCGCGACGCGGAAATCAGGCTTTCCGGCCTCGGAGCATTTCTGCTGGCAGCTCTCGCAGTCGTGCGAACAGTTTTCCTGTGCCATTAAGCGCATCTCCTTTTATATAAATTTTGAACGGACGCCCTTCCTCCGGCGTCCCGTCTGCGTCACGAGTGAATATTAGCCGCCGCGCGCGAAGATGTCAAATATAGTCAGAGGCCGCGCGGTGCGACGCCGTCATAGCGCGTACTCGTAGAGCAGAAAATCTGTCAGCCCCGTGTCCTCATAGAAGAGTTTAACGCGCGAGACGAAGCGGAAGCCCTCCGACTCGTAGAGCCTGACGGCGGGCAGGTTGCCGTTGAGCACGTCGAGGCGCAGCGCCTTGTGGCCAAGGCCGCGCGCCGTCTCCTTCGCCGCGCGCACCAGCTCGCGCGCGAAGCCGCGCCCATGGTACGCAGGCATGACGCCGAGAGTATGAATCACCGAGAA
>UQVV01000323.1 GCA_900544635.1 uncultured Cloacibacillus sp.
GGCTTTCATAAAAATCATCACATGGGGTTTCTCAAGATGGAGCGTTATATTGCGCCGCTTGCCCGCAATATTATGTTTCGAAGGATGAGGACTCTTTATCGCGAGCTTAATCTCAGCGAATTTCCCCTCGATTCACTCTGTCGCGAGAAGATGTTCAGCTCTTTCTGGGTGGATGTGAAGCTTTGAGGTATTGCTGCGTTTTTGTTGTGTTATGAGGAACGGCGTCCGGTTTGCGGGCGCCGTTCTTTTGTATGCCGCGGGTGTCGGTTTATCGCTTTGTCTGCTGTTCGCGCGTCCAGTCGTCGAAGCGGCGGTCTATCGTTTCCGACATGGCTTTGTAGTAGTTTTCGTCGAAGGGGACGAAGAGGTATTCTTCGTCCTGCATTTCGCCGGATTCGCAGCGTTCTTTGCCGAAGAAGCGTTCGGCGTAATCGTCCACGTCTTTGGGATAGAACGGTTCGTCTGCGTCGGAGTAGTCGTAGTAGCGCCACGCGAAGGCGTCGCCCGTTTCGTCGAAGAGCGTGTGCAGCAGCCTGCCGCCGAGCTCGCCGCGGACGAATTCGCGCAGGTCCGTCGTTTTGCCTTCGAGTACGGATTTTATGACGTTTCCGTATTTTCTTGTGAAGTCCGCGCTCATGAGGCCGCGTTCTATGGCCCAGCGCAGGTATATCGCGAGGTGGCCGTAGGCGGCGATTTCGTCCACGGGCAGATTTTTCTCGCGCAGGTCTTTCAAATGCCACGCCGCGTCGTCCATAAGCTCGGGCGGGACTTCGTCCGCGCCGCCTTCGCAGGTGTTCGGGCGCTGCGGGTCTACGACGAAGCTGGCTCCCGCGTCCGCAAGCCTTGACGACAGCCCGTCGGCGCTGTGGGCTATTTTGTAGTCAAGCTCTTCCTGATATATCGGAATTACGAGGTAGAAGCATACTTTGTCGCCGTTAGGCAGAGCCGTGCGGAAGGCCTCTTTTTTGACGTTCTGCGGCGCGGCGAGGAAGGCGGCGCAGAGCTCCGTGTTGTTGGCAAACGCCCGCCCTCCACCTATTGTGTGGCCCCAGCCTATCCATGTGTCGGGCTCGGCGGCGATTCTCGCAATCCAGCGCAGAACGTGGGCGGGCCACTGCCAGACGTCGCCGCCGTCGGAGATTTTCCAGTCCTTCGGCAGGCATATCATGAGCTCCGCGCGCGACATGTCGCTGTCCTTCAGCTCCTCCGGCAGGTCCATGACGTGCGCGCCCGCGCCGCAGGTGACGAGCGTGTAGTAGTCGCGCTCGATCGACGGCGGGATTATGCAGATGTCCGCGCAGACGCCGCCGGGATTGTTGTCGTGCGATATGGTTTTTATCTTTCCGTAGTATTTTTCGATGTGCGCGGTTATCGCCGCCGTTTCGTCCTCGGTGTAGAGCTCCGGCTCGCGCTGCGGGGCTTCTTCGCCGCCCTCTTCCCGCCGGATTATTTCGCCGTTTTTGTCGCGGTGTACGATGAACGCTTCGCCGTTTTCCGCGTCGGTCAGGTAATAGGCGTCGGTCGTATAGTCGAGGGCGACGGCTATGCCTGCAAGCGGGTATGTCCGTCCTTCGGCGTCGGTCATTTCAGCCCATTCGCCGTCGATTTTGCCGCGCAGCTTAGTCAGCCATTCGGGATTGGTTTTTGAGAGTCCGGCTTCGTTCATGCGGAAGAGCATGTCTATTTCGCGCCCGCGCCCTTTGTAGTTGAAGCGGACGAAAGGGCCTACCTGTTCAAGTTGTTCTATGCCGAGTATCGCTTTTACCTTTTCGAGCTTTTCTTCGTCAAGCCGGATGCAGTCTATCTGGCGCAGCTTCGATTCCGCGTCCGCGTCGAGGCCTTCCTGAAGCTCCGTGTCGCTGTCGGGGTTTATCCAATGGAATTCCATCTCTTCGAGCGTGCGCCCCTCTTCTACCTCGCGGCGCAGCGTCGTGAATTCGTAGTCGCCAGGCACGAGTTCCAGCCCGCGCGCGACCGCGTCGAGCGCCCCCTGCTTGTCGCCGAAATGAGCGCGCAGCTTGCCGGCCT
>UQVV01000324.1 GCA_900544635.1 uncultured Cloacibacillus sp.
GGGCTGAAAATTTCCGCCGTACAAAATCACTTCAGCCTTCTGCACCGCTCGTCGGAGAAAGCCGGAATCCTTGAGTACTGCAAAGAAAACGGAATAATCTTCTTCTCCTACATGGTGCTTGAACAGGGCGCGCTCACCGGCCGGTATGATGCGGCCCACCCGTTCCCAGAAGGCTCCGGCCGAGGCGCGGCGTACAACGCAAGATTGAAGGAGCTGGACGCGCTCGTCTCCGAGCTGAAAAAAATAGGCGGCTGCCATGGAATCAGCCCCGCACAGACGGCCACTGCTTGGGCCATAGCGAAAGGCACGCTCCCCATAATCGGGGTAACGAAGGTGAAACAGGTCGAAGAGGCTGCGGCGGCTGCAAATGTAGAATTGGACGCAGAGGAGACGGCGCGGCTTGAAGCGCTCGGCGGCGAAGCCGGAGTCAGCACTCTGCGAATGGGAAAAAGAGATGTAACGGGAGGAAACGGAACGACAATGAAAGTACTTTTGCTCAACGGCAGCACGCGGAAAAACGGCTGCGTATACAGGGCGCTCTCGGAAGCGGCCTCTGCGCTGAACGACGAAGGGATAGAGACGGAAATTCTCCAGATGGGCGACAGCCCCGTGTGGGACTGCATGGGCTGCGGCTTCTGCCACAGCGGGGGAAACGGGCGCTGCGTCTACGAAGACGACATGCTGAACGGCTGGCTGGAAAAGGCGGCCGCGGCGGACGGCTTCATCTTCGGCTCGCCAGTCTACTACGCTCACCCCACGGGACAGTTCCTCGCCCTGCTCGACAGGATGTTCTACGCTGGCGGCGAACATTTTAAATTCAAGCCCGGGGCCGCGATAGTAACGGCGCGCCGCGCGGGAACGACGGCGTCGCTCGACGTGCTTAATAAATACTTCACAGACGCCTGCATGCCGGTCGTCTCGTCAACCTACTGGAACATGGCGCACGGCACCGCGCCGGAGGAGATAGAGCGCGACGAGGAAGGGCTTCAGACGATGCGCAACCTCGGCCATAATATGGCATGGCTGCTCAAATGTATAGAAGCCGGCCGCGAGCGCGGCATAACCCCGCGCGCGCCGGAGACGAGCGGCTGGACGAACTTCATTAGATAGAGCGCCTCTTCTTCAAAACGCGGCGCTCCGGCGGAATTTTTGCAGAAAGGAAAGACTATGAAGCTGACGATTTTGTTTTTTGTTTTGACGCTTGCGCCGTTCATACTGAACGCCGTGCCCGCCGCCGCGCGGGAAAATATAAAAAATCCCGGCGGCTTCGACTTTGAGACGAAGAGCGTAACGCTCAACGACGGGCGCAGAATGCCCATAGCGGGCCTCGGCACATACAGCCTATCGGATGAAGAATGCTACAATTCCGTCACGGCGCTGCTTAAAGCCGGCGGACGGCTGATAGACACGGCCTACATGTACCACAACGAAGCCGCCGTAGGCCGCGCAGTGAGCGACTCCGGCGTGCCGAGGGAAGAGATTTTCGTCATAACGAAGCTCTATCCCAGCCAGTTCGGCGACGCGGAAAAAGCCATAGCGGAAGCTCTTCGCAAACTCGACATAGGGTACATAGACATGATGCTGCTGCATCACCCGGGGGCGGGCGACGCAGCAGCCTACCGCGCGATGGAACGCGCCGCCGCGCGCGGAGAAATCCGTTCGCTCGGCCTCTCCAACTGGTACGTGAAAGAGCTGAAAGAATTCCTGCCTAAGGTGAAAATCAAGCCGGCGCTCGTGCAGAACGAAATCCACCCATACTATCAGGAAAACGACGTAATCCCATACATCCACAGCATCGGCATAGCGGTGCAGGGCTGGTATCCGTTCGGAGGGCGCGGCTGGACGGCGGAACTGCTGGGCAATGAGACGATAAAAGAAATAGCGCAGGCCCACGGCGTCACGCCGGCGCAGGCGATACTGCGCTGGAACCTCCAGAAAGGCGTCGCGGTAATCCCCGGGTCGTCGAATCCGGCGCACATCCGCGAAAACCTCGACATATTCGGCTTTGAGCTGAC
>UQVV01000325.1 GCA_900544635.1 uncultured Cloacibacillus sp.
CTTAAACTTTTCATAGACGCGATAGATTCCGGCGTCGCGCGCATGATGCTGCTCGACGGCGCGGTCTTCGAATTCCCCGCGGCGCTGCTGCCAGAGGGCGCGCGCGAGGGCGACGGCGTGACGATTCGCCTTTCGCTCGAGCCCGCGAACGACTACAAGGACGACATCGACAGGCTGCTCGATTCGCTCGGCGACTCGCTGTAGCGGCCGGGAAGGGAGATTTTCAAAATGTCCGGAACCTCGTCGAGATACCGCAAAAATTACCCAGTATCGTGGGAGCAGCTCCAGCGCGACTGCCGCGCGCTCGCGTGGAAGCTGCTCGACATCCGCGCGGACTGGAGCCGCATCGTCGCCGTCGCGCGCGGCGGCCTCGTCCCCGCCGCCGTCATAGCGCGCGAGCTCAACATCCGCCTCGTCGACACCGTCTGCATATCGAGCTACACGATGCGCGACCAGTCCGCCTCCGCCGAGATATTAAAGCGCCCCGACCTCGCGCGAGTCGACGAAACGTGGCTCGTCGTGGACGACCTCGTAGACACCGGCAAGACCGCGAAAATCGTCCGCGAAATGTTCGGCGCGGCGCACTTCGCCACCGTCTACGCGAAGCCCGCGGGCCGCGCGCTCGTCGACAGCTTCGTCACAGAAGTGAGCCAGGACACGTGGGTACTCTTCCCGTGGGACGCCGCGACGGCGGCCGACTTCGTCCCGCCCATCGTGGACATCAGGCGAGAAATGCCGGAGGCTTAGCGCGCGGCGATGAAGATACGCAAAGCGACGGCGGACGACATCCCGCGCATAAAGCCGCTCTACCGCCAGATAATCGCGCGCCTTTACGAGCTCGCGCCGCTCTACCGCACCGACTGCGAACAGGACGAAGAATTTATAAAAAAGACGATAGAGCGCGAAAGCTCCGAAATCCTCGTAGCCGAGGAAGACGGCGGGCTGCTCGCCTTCGCCCTGCTCGAGGGACGCGAGACGGCGAAGCTCGCGGGCGTCGCGCCGCGGCGCTACGCGTTCCTGATGGACATATGCGTCGACGAAAAGCTGCGCGGTCATGGAATAGGAAGCGCGATGCTAGCCGCCTGCGAAGAATGGGCGCGCGAGAAAAACTTTGAATACCTCGAGCTCAACGTCCTCGAAGCCAACGCCGCGGCCCGCCGCCTCTACGAACGCACGGGCTATAAAAAAATCGTCAACGTCATGAGGATGGAGCTGTAGCGCATCATCACCGGCGCTGACCGCGCGCATAGCCGCGGCGAACAATAACAAGACATGGAAAAACGGCGCTCTTCCCGCGCCGTTTCGCTTTTCTTAACATATCGCGCGCCCGATGTTTCGCGGCACGACAAAAAGTGCTAGAATCAGCAATACTACTTAAACGGCAAAAGCATTTACGGCGGGGAGATGGGCGCTTTGCAGCAGAACACTAAATATAAATATCTGATGTCGCTCGGGCATTTCTGCTCGGACATCAACCAGGGGGCGCTCTCGGCCGTGCTGCCCTTCCTCATCGCGGCGCACGGCTACAGCTACGCGACGGCGGCCTCGCTCGTCATGATATCGAACCTCGTCGGCTCCGCCGTGCAGCCGCTCATCGGCTACCTTTCGGACAAGCGCAGCACTACCTGGGCCATTCCCGCCGGAGTGCTGATGGCGGGCAGCGGCATTGCGCTGACCGGTTTCACCTCGAGCTTCTTCGGCCTCTGCATAGCGGTCGTCATAAGCGGCACGGGCGTCTCGCTCTTCCACCCGCAGGCGGTCAAGCTCGTCAACTACGCCTCCGACGCGAACAACAAGGCGCGCAGCATCGGCATCTTCTCCTTCGGCGGCAGCCTCGGCTTCTCGCTCGGGCCTATGCTCGTATCGACCGCGATACTCGCCGTCGGAATGCACGGCACGGCGGTATTCCTCGCGCTCGCGCTGATTTCGAGCACGATTTTCTTCTCTCAGTACAAAAGCATGACGGAGCTCGGCGCGCGCCGAGCTCCGTCATGCTTTTG